>JACDGH010000073.1 GCA_013815395.1 Parachlamydiaceae bacterium | reverse complement strand
TTTCAACGGTCATTAAAATAAAAAATCCACCGATGACTTGTGATAAATTAACAGACGAGTTCCAAGCCCATTCTTTCTTCTGACCAGGCAATTGATAAAATCCAATTGACCTGGCAATCAAAGAAGTGATGGCGGCAATGATTAAAAAGCTAAAAAAAGCTATGGCGTGTTCAGAAAATTGCATTTGACAATCCCTTTTTAGAATTATTGCAGTTATATTTTTTTCTGGCAATTCATTAGAAAAAGGAACGATAGAAAAAACAGATACACCTATAAGTATAGGTTAGCCAAGTATACGGCAAAATTGATTCGACTATCCCATAGACTGCCCTTATATGTTTTAGAGTCTTAAGGGAAACGCAGAGTCGCTGACACACGCAGGGGCGCGGAGGAGCAAGTTAATAATTATAAATAAGTCATAGAAGGGTAATTATGCTTGCAGGGTAGCGTATGTAGCAAAAAGCCATTAACACGCAAGGCATTATAAGCATTCACAGCTCCCTCTAAACTATCATACACATCGCAATCAATTACTTACCCCTCCGCATCCCTGCGTTTCTCAGCGCCTCTGCGCTTCCCCTTAAGCCTCTATAATGTATAAGAGCAACCTCTAATTATTTTTTTATTTGACGCGTTTAATCTTTTCTCGTAGTCTCTAAAAAAACATGCCTTTATTCACTCAACTCCTCAGCCTTCAACTAAAGATCTGATATGTCAAACAATCGCCTCAATGTAACCTACACCGACAATAAACAACAAAATACGCGGCCGCTTTCAAATGCACGTGCTCAAAAAGAAGAAATTCAAGCGACTATGGAACGATTATGGCTGCAAAACCCTCAGCAATTTGATCCGCTCCGCGATTGCATAGAGCGCAAAAGAATTGTTGCAACTTTGGAAGCAATCCAGTCCGTTACCACCCTAAATGAAAAAAAAGTTGTCGATTTAGGATGTGGTGCTGGCATTCTTTCAAGAAAGATGCGGGATGCCGGAGCAATTGTCGATGCGGTTGATATTGCCTCCCAAGCTCTCCAAAAGTTGAAGTCTGAAGATATGCAAAATATCACAGCCATACAAGATTGCCTGCCTTCAACTTCCCTCCATGATCAAAGCTATGATTTAGTGATATGTACCGAACTTATTGGATATCTGAAATCAGCTGATTATAGAATGTTCATAGCTGAACTGGCACGCTTAGTAAAAAATGGTGGATTTGTCGTTTGTTCAAGTGATCTAGACATCAACACCGACAACCCTCTTGAAAGACTTGTAGCTTTAGTTGAAACAGAATTTACAGTCGAAAAATGGATATTAAGCTATCATCTTTTGCAAATACGAGTTTGTCGCTTCTTTGAGGCCCCTGCCTTTTATGTTAAATGTTATCAAGACAAAGAATATTTTCAAAAGGAAATTGAAAAGCGCAAAGGTCTGCGTCGTCGTTTGTTTATGTGGAATACAAAAATGCCCTTAAATTTATTGTGGAGGACTTTGCGAATGGTGTTTAATCCATTTGCTTCGCTCTTTCGACAAAATGTTTGGATAATGAATTTCTTAGAAAAGATCACGAGATTTTTTTGGAGCGAGGCCGGCATAAGCCATGCCTTATTCATAGGAAAAAGACGTCCTTTAACTTTTCCCGTCAAAAAGGAAAATACTCCACGGGAACTGAAACATAAAAGACAAGTCTGGGAATAAAAACACCGGAGATTATCTCAAGGCATAAAACGAGGTCCTTAAGGCTGCCACATTCCTGTTCTGACCTGGTTCGGACTGTTTCACTCCATGAGGTCCCCGGTACCAACACTATAGCATCCCTTCAAATTCCCTTCAAGAACTTTGATTTTTTTAAACAGCAATTCCCGCTTTCAGCAGGAATTGCTGTAAGAGACATTAGGCTTTTCGAAAAGGTGTGCAATCATTTTTATAGGAGGAAACAGCTAGTGTAAAGAACTAAAACCCTTCAAGTTCTCAACTTCTTACTGAAAATTATCCCTGTTGTCATTCGCCACGATATCGAATTCATTCAACTGATTTTCTACAGAAAATTGATTTAATTTAATCCCTAATATTACTAACGTAACAAAATCACCGGCAACCATCGAAAGAATAGAAGGTTGATAACCAATTGACTTAACAATCGAGAGACTAGCTAAGGATGATATGGTGAAGTTCGCTAATGATAGTTGCATTTCACTACGAGGAGTGAATTTAAATTTTCCATTTAATTGATAAATTCCTTTTGCACCAATAAATTTGATACATTCTCGCGCAACCATGGTCACGCCTACGTCAATAGGATTACTCAAAGTAAGTAGAGAACCTCCTACAATCTTGATGGCTATAGGGATAGAGCTTAAAACTGCTTGATTTACCCAGTTGGCAGCTACTTTAGGAAGATTTTGAGAAAATGTTGTCATAATAAAACCTCTATGATAATTGATTTAAAGTAATTTAATAATTTTTTTCGACATCCTGAGCATGCTTATAAAGCCATAATTGCCTTTTATAAATAAAATTCTTCACGTCTCTAGCTGCAAATATGTTAGGGATGTTTGTATCAGAAGACTTTGATTTGGTTACAATATAACTATTGAGATTTAAAGTTAAATGTCAGTTTAGAAAAAAAGTATTGGATGTGTTTTAAGTTGAATAAATAGGCCTGGAACATCAGGACCGAAATATTTTTGGTTTTAACACCTTATTAGCATATGCTATCAATTGGTGACGATTGGGTTAACCTTAGAAAGCTCCTTTGGCATGGCTCCAGAATAGACCATAAGCTGATGGAATTAGTCTTAATTTAAAATAATTAACACTCCTGATTAACAAAATTCAAATCTGATAAAAATTTAATTTATATCATATTAATTTCATAAATCTAATTAAAAAGCGTTGACTGATAATAAAATTTAAATTTAAGTTAAAATTTAATTTTTTAAAAAAACTTCTTTTTTATTGCTTATCTAGGATATTGTTTTATTAATTTTTTAATAAAATTTTAAATAGGATATAATTATGATTACTAAAGTAAATTTGTGTAATACTAACAACAGTTCTAGATTTTTTCCTTTAGAAATCAATGCAAAAAAAAATTCTGGTATAAATTTTAAAGTGATTGCTTATGGATTATTACTGCTCGTTACACCGGTTTCTGCAGCCCAAAAACGTAAAGATTCCCCCGACTTATTTCCTCCCAGATATTTGGGGGGAAGGGAAATTACAGAGATGAGTGGCTCTAGCAAATCTTTATCAGCTGAATATGGTCCTCATTATAGTAGTCAAATGGCCTGTCATAATTTAACACTGAACACTTTAAATTCGTGTTCCATAGAAGAGCAACAGAATGTTTGGTCGAGCTATAATGCGACAATCCACAGTCCAACCCCAGATTTTATCTTACCATATATTGATGCTGCCAAAAATCTTTATCCTTTAAACGCTTCGCCAAAAACAAGTTTTCCCGAGAATTTAGAGGCTTTCAGGGCTAATGAAGTTTTTTTGACGGGTAATGGCAATCGAGGATGTTATCTTTCCGACTTAAGAGATCTTAAAAAATGCCGTAAGATGTCCAACAATATGGCTTCTATTATTAAAGATCAGGGATATGAAAAGCTCGCCTATTCCGATGATGCATTTCATTCTCAGGGATTTATTTTTGGCTTACCGAATGATGATGGATTAACATCACAACGCATTCTTCTTGGAATCAATCCAAAACTTACAGAAAACTATAAAAAAGCTTTAGAAAAAATGACACAACTTGTTCTTAGAAATCCCTGCTTTTTTGGAAAAGATCCAAGCTCAATTGTTTCATTTTTAAAAGATATACATTCAATATTACTTAACAAGATTTCTGCTCCAGATTTTCTTGTCGGCGAATTTCGATCGCAGGAAGTCACTGTATTTCACGATGGGGACATGGATCATTCTAAAGAAGGCATGTTGAAATATTTAAAAGAACACGGTGCTACAAGTAAAGAGATTACTACTTTTAAAAATTCAATAAACAAAGTTACGAAAAATTCTTTTTTAAATAAGCATGTTTCGGAATATCTATCAAATGAAGAATTAAATATATGGAAAAAGCTGGCTTTTTTACCGATTAAAGCTAATAAAGTCCCTCAATTTATGGATAAGTTCGCCATTAATTTAAAAAACCTCATCGATCAAGATATTCATCCTGTAGCTTTAGCCGCTTGGGCTCACTGTGAACTTGTGGGTATACATCCATTTGGAGATGCAAATGGACGCTCAGCACGCCTTCTAATGAATACTTTACTTGTGCGTGGGGGCTACGAACCTGTCATTATTCCTGACGATGAGGCGTATACCCTTGCTCTTAATGCCAACAGGGAAAAATCTGGAAAATTTTCCGAATACCTGGTTAAACTAATTAAAGAACAGACCATAAAACCATTTCCTCTTATTCGCATATAACTTATTATAATCTCGAGCTGTATACTTCTCGCATCTTTCTTCGTAGACGGATGTTAGAAGTGTACATAGAGCTCAGCTACAATTCAAATCTTCAGCATTCCTAACATCCTTTATAACAATAATGGCTATCCATGAAAAATAATGCTATTTTCATTGCGGCAACCGGCCAAAATGTAGGCAAAACAACATTATGTCTAGGCATTCTTTCCGGCTTGCAAAAGCGCTACCCTTCTGTAGGATTTATCAAACCTGTTGGACAACAGCATGTTAAGGTTTCCGACACCCTTAAAGTCGATAAGGACGTCATGCTTTTTAAGCATCACTTTAAATTAAATGCGGATTGGGAAGATATGAGCCCCTTGATCATCCCTTCCGGATTCACACGCGATTTCCTCAATGGACATGCTGACGAAAAAGTGATGGAAAATAAAATTCTTCGTTCTTTTAAAAAAATTTCTCAAGAAAACTCTATCGTGGTAGTTGAAGGCACTGGACACGTTGGCGTGGGATCGATTATTAATTTAAGTAATGCCCAAGTTGCAGCTGCTTTGGGAACAGATATGATCATTATTGCCTCCGGCGGTCTAGGCTCAGCACATGATGAATTAGCTATGAATATAGCGATGTGCCGAGAATATGGAGTTAAAGTTCGGGGGGTTTTGCTTAATAGAGTTCTTAATGAAAAACGGGACATGATCTTAGAGTATTTCCCCAAAAGCCTTGCCAAATGGAATATCCCCTTAATTGGCTGTATTCCATACAATGAATTCTTAAGCATGCCTTGCGTCAAAGATTTTGAACTTTTGCTAGAGGCTCCCCTCATTTCCGGCGAACAATATCGCTACCGTCACTTTCAAAGCACTCGTTTAGTGGCAAGCTCGCTGCAGGCCTATCGCAATAATATGACTACCAACGAATTAATTATTACACCAGCCAGCCGCGAAGATATCATTACTGCAACATTACAGCGGCATGTTGAAGCGCAGGAAATTGATGGCGTCGATTTTGCAGGGGGGATGATATTGACCAGTAAGGAACCTCCAAGCCAACACATTATTGACCAAATTAAACAGGTTGACCTCCCAGTGCTTTATGCTCCTATTTGCAGTTATGATGCTATGAAGATGATTACATCTTTTATTGCAAAAATCCGCAAAGAAGACTTACCTAAGATTCAACAAGCTATTAATCTTGTTGAATCCAATATTAACTTTGATTTACTCGGATTTTGAGTCGACTTTGACGGTAATCCCATAATCACTTACAATCTCATTGATCGTGATTGACATTAGATTTTTGGTTGCCCTGAAAAACTTTACCTAAACGCATTCGAAAATCGGTTTTTTAGCAAAGAGAAATCTCCTGCATTCGAATGCGTTTAGGTATAACTGCCACTATTATATATTTTATAAATAAACCCTTTGGGCCACTCTTGTGATTCTTTTTAACCTACTAGTTACTTTGGGCGACTACTTAGCACTTGTAGCTAGGGTGATTTGGGTGATTTTGCGACGCCCCCCACATTTTTCATTAATTCGCAATCAAATGTATGAAGTAGGTGTCTTATCACTACCTGTGGTAGCAATTACAGGCTTTTGTACAGGTATGGTACTGGCTGCTCAGGCATTCTTTCAGCTATCTGACAAAGGGTTGGCCAGTGCAACGGGCTTGATGGTTACAAAAGCCATGCTAGTTGAATTAGGGCCTGTATTAACTGCCTTTATGGTCACTGGACGCGTCGGTGCAGCTATGTGCGCTGAGCTCGGTACTATGCGAGTGACTGAGCAAATAGATGCTTTGCGATCCATGGCTGTCGATCCACTACGCTATTTAATTGCCCCCCGCTTTCTTGCAGGTATATCCATGCTGCCACTATTAACCATTTTTAGTACAATCATGGGAATCATTGGCGGCTATGTCGTTGCCGTCTACTACTATGGTATGGCACCCAACACATTTTTAGATCCTCTGCCTGTAAATATTAAAACATTCGATTTCATTAGTGGGATTGCCAAAGCGTTTGTTTTTGGACTAATCATCATTACCATTTCTTGCTACAGGGGGATGCGTACAACTGGGGGTGCTGCTGGCGTGGGAAGAGCCACCACAAATAGCGTGGTTATCTGCTACTCCATTATCTTGATTGGCAACTTTTTATTAACTCTTGGCCTTAACAGCTCCTATGAGACAATTAACGACTTTATTAATAGGTTGCTATCATGAGTAATAATTCTCAAACTCAGCCCATGATTGTCGTCCATGACCTCTGGAAAAAATATGGTAAATTGCAGGTGCTTGAAGGCCTTTCCCTATCTGTAAATGAAGGTGAAACCGTAGTCATTTTAGGCCGCTCAGGGGTTGGAAAAAGCGTATTACTTCGCCAGATTATTGGCTTAGAAGCCCCCGACAAGGGGTATATAGAAGTTGAAGGACAACGGATCTCTAAAATGTCGCAACAAAAGCGTTTTAAATCCGTTAAAGGCATGGGCATGCTTTTTCAGGGATCAGCTCTCTTCGATTCCATGAATGTTGGGGAAAATACAGCCTTTTATTTGCGTGAGCACGATCAGAATCTATCAGAAAAAGAGATTAAAAACAGAGTTGCTGAGGCTCTTAAAATGGTAGGGTTAGAGGGCACGGAGCAGAAAATGCCTTCCGACCTCTCTGGGGGGATGCGTAAGCGAGCTGCCTTAGCCCGTCTTATTGTATATCGTCCCCGCATCGTTCTTTATGATGAACCCACAACTGGACTAGATCCCATCACTGCTATGCAAATCAATGACCTCATCAATAGCACCCGGAAGGAACTTAAAGCAACAAGCATTGTCGTCACACATGATATTAAATCGGCAATGGTCATTGGTGATCGTCTAGCCTTCCATAGTGAAGGGAAAATTGTAGCCATTGCTCCAAAAAATGAATTTTTAAAAATACAAAATCCTCAGCTGCAGGCATTTTTTAAAAATGCCTTATTAACTCCAGAATTTTTAGCAACCAATCAGTGATTAGATCAAGGGGCCCCACATTATGAGCGATCAGATCAAGAATTTAATGATAGGACTTTTTGTACTTGTTGCAACATGCATAATTATCTTTATTTTGATGTTTCTCAATCCTCGAGTGGGTGATAAGAGCAAAGTTTTGCTTGTTCGTTTTACAAATATCGATAAAGTCACTGTGGGCACAAGGGTCACTTATGCTGGCAAACCAGTGGGCGAAATTGTGGCCATTAAAGAAGTCGAATTCGGCAGAGAGGGCCTTAAAGACGCCAATGGACATATCTTTTTATACGAACTCAAATTGCGTGTTGATTCTAAAGTCAATGTATTTAATAGCGATGTAATATCCATTCGCACTTCTGGACTACTCGGTGAAAAAAATATAGAAATCACCCCACTTGCGCCCTTACCTCAAATTACTCTTAAGCAGATTGACGATCAAGTGCTTTATGGGCTTGAAACAGGTTCAATTGAAGATACTTTTAAAGACTTCAAAGAAATTTCTCATAAATTTGAAGTAACTCTCGACCTTATGTCAAATGTTTTAGAAAAAATAATAAGCACTAATATTATTGAAAATATATCTTCAGCCACTACGAATCTCGCCTCTATTACCGATGCCCTTAATAAGCCTCAGTTAATTAATGAAACCTTGGAAAACATTCATACTCTCAGTCAAAAAGCAAACAACTCTTGGGCAGGCGTTGATAGAGTGTTTAATAATGCTGATAAAGCGATTAATAATATCGATACTGCTGTTATAAAAGCTCAAGAACTTATAGAAAATGGTAAAACTTTCATTAACAAGTATAGCGAAGCTAATGGCTCTATTAACAATTTATTTTTTAAAGATGATCTTTACCTAAGAACAAATTCAATATTAAGCAAATTTGAGACGGTCATGGATGATATTAATCATTATGGGCTCTTCTTTAGTAGTGATAAAGGTTGGCAAAGGTTGCGTGCAAGGCGACTCAATCTTTTACAAAAGCTATCGACCCCTCAAGAGTTCCGCAATTATTTTAATGATGAAATAGATCAAATATCTACTTCCATTTCTCGCGTTTCTATGGTATTAGATAAAGCAGCTAACGATCCTTATTGCAATGATCGCATGCAGGATCGTGAATTTACAAAAGTTTTTTCCGAACTAATGCGACGTGTAACTATGCTTGAAGAAGAAGTTAGACTATATAATACTCAAGCTGTGGAAAGCCAGACACGTCAAACGGAGCTGGAACCACCTCAGCTCTGCTGCCCTCCCGCCTTTTAAGGGAAAAACGCGTTGTAAAACATATAGAGGAGCCTGAGAAATGGAAAATATGCCCTACTCGCAATTGCAAAAAGGCACATTTCTAGTCGCCACTCCCGAAATCGACATGGGCATTTTTTTTCGCAGCGTCGTCCTAATATGCGAGCATAACCCAAATGGCTCCTTTGGGTTGGTGGTCAATAAAAGCCTTGATCTTGAACTGCCCGAAGAAATTATTAATATCCACAACTTAGCAAATCCTTTTGTCGGTATTCGCGCCGGCGGCCCCGTGCAGACCAATCAAATGATGCTTTTACATACCTCTGATCAAATTCCTCATCAGACATTACAAATTTGCCAAGGTGCCTACCTGGGTGGCGACTTGCAATTTCTTCAAGAAGCCATTACCGATGAAAACGGCCCTCAAATCAATCTTTACTTCGGCTATGCTGGTTGGGGCGGCGGACAACTTGAACGGGAATTTCTTGATGGCAGCTGGTTTCTGCATCCGGCTTCTCCCCGTCTTTTATTTGATGTGTCGCCAGATAAAATTTGGTCGACCCTTTTACGCGAAATGGGCGGCAAATATGCCACCCTCTCCATGATTCCAGAAGACCTTTCAGTAAACTAAATATTGGAGATTTGCGAATGAGGCTTCCAGTTGGTTTCTCAGAATTTGGTGGTTTTGGTTATGGATACGCAACAACATCTGTTACATGTGATGAGATTATTGATATTTCTTCCCTTGAAAGTGCTTTTTCAAAAAATGACTTAAGTGAAATCATAGAAAGTCCTAACCTATTCTGGTTGGCGTTTTGCAAAGCCTATAATGATGTAGAAAGGAAATGCCTCAAGATAAATAAAAATAGAGATGCTTTCTCCGTATCTATTCACGGAAAAATGTTACACATAGCAGGGTTAGAACACATTATTGCAGATATCCAACAATTCATAGAAGAGCTTAGGACTCTATTTATCAAAGGTCATATTAAAATAGGTGGTTTTAAGATTCTTTCTATTAAGCTTGCTACCGACTATTTTCTTAAAGCAGAAACCGAAATTGTAGATTTAAGCAATTGGATAGAAAACAAAGATATAAAATTATATCAAACTTGGTTTGAAGAATTTATTCAACCCACTCTGCCAAATTTGTTTAATTCCTTGGGTGCTAAATGTTCAGAAAGTCTTATTTCTCAAAAAATCTTAACTCCTGATTACGCATGTCGTGATGAGGTGAAGGCTTTTGAATTTAATTGGGAGAACGGTGACCTCTTTGTCTACCCTATCAAGGTCTCTGTCTGATCGACATTGTGATAGGCGTACAATTGTTCCTAGATTTTTTAAATACACTGCTCCATCTTTTTTG
>JACDGH010000072.1 GCA_013815395.1 Parachlamydiaceae bacterium | reverse complement strand
CACATACACAGACATTGTCTTAACAATTGGTTTAAACATGGCGGAGAAACATGTACAGATTGCCGTTCAATTTATAATACTGATTCAATACGTTTGACAAATAGCAGGTTTATAAAGTGGATAAGTGAAGATGCCCTATCAGGGACTAAAAAAGCAGGAGTTGCACTACTCGCGGCATTTGTTGCAGGTTCTGCTACGATGGCTATAAAAGCAGCGCTAGATCCCTCAGAAAATGCAGATACAACAATGTTATTGCCCGTAGGAATAGCAGCCGGAGTGGTTATAGCGGGTGGTTATGCAACGAAAAAATTAACGACCATGGTAGCAGCAGCCTTAGTAGGAGTCGGTACGGCATTAGCAGCGGAATCAATAGAAACTGCAGGAAAAAGAGCGTTGGCAGTTGGAGCAACGGTATTAGCGACAGCAGGCTTATCGGTAGCAAAAAAAATGTTGACGTTAGAAGCTGCAATAGGTTTAGCGGCAGCAATAGCTATAGCGGAGAGAGGAGGGGGCTTGAAAAAAGCAGGACTAGCAGCATTATCAGCAGGAGCTGTAACAAGCGTACTAATAGAATATTTTCATGGCAGATATTAACGATAATGCTACATTAAATTACATATATCGCCCCCGGCGGGGGCGATATAAAAAGGGGATAAAAAAAGTTCAATAGGAACGGCAAAAGAAAAAATGAACCTTTACGCACACTCTTGTCAATAAATTGAGGAATTTGACTGCGCCAAAGTCTCGAGTATACTGATCTTTTACTTGTTTATTATATGCTTGCTTTTTCTGTTGTTTATAATATGTTTGCAACTGCTCGATAATTTGTTTATCATATTCAGCTAAAGATTTTTTTGACTTTTCAATATAGTTTTTTGCTTCTTCTTTTATTTCTTGATCTCTAGCATCTGATAAAAGTCCTTTTTTTTCATAGGTTGAGTCAATTTGTTCAATGGAGCAGCTATCTTTTACGATTACAATGATTTTTATATAGAATATTCTTGTATTTTTTCAATTATAACAAACATTTATTAATCACTTTATAGAAAATACTGATTAAATGGGCGTGCGTCACCCGAACGGTAAATAATTTAATACACTTTTCCATAAATGTGTAATGTCATTCAGCATAGGGCTTTCATTAGGATTAGGAATTTTAGTCACGGAAACCCTTTTCACTTTATTAATTTGGGTACAGATAGAAGTCTGGCCTGTTTTACTATCCCATGTTTGCTTAGTTTCTTCGAAATCCTTAATTCTACTCTCGAGAATTTGTTGACCAGTTTTCAATAAATTTTGAAGCCTTTCATTTTCTTGTTTAGTATTTGATTGCATGGCATCGAATTGTTCCTTGGCAGTCTTGAGATTAGAGCTTTGGTCCTCTAAATCTTTAAATATACCTTGTGCCTTTTCTTCGGCTTCTTTGATTTTACTTTGGTATATGAATTCTGCACGATCTTCCATCTTTTTCAAACTTGTGCCAGTATTTAAACAATCCTTCAAAGAAGTAAGTATTTTAAAGCTATCTTTAACATGATAGGCTGTTGTTCCCACAGTTAAGATTTGGGAGCAGGTTATTCTTAAAGAAACCCATTTATCATACGAGTAGTTGTGATAAGCGATCTTCATTTGATTAAATGCACGTTGGCATACTGCGCGTGTTCTCCAAACATCCCAAAAAATTTTTGCTGAAGGAACTTTGTTGATCATTGAAAAGAATGATAAGGAACCCGCTGTAGTAGTCCAATAGGCTGCTTTACCCCATAATGTCTCCGGAGAAAGCTGCAGATAAGCATGGTAGCTCAAAGACAAATCAGCTCCAACATTCATAAGCATTAGTCCAGCGCTCCACATTGCTGCAGCTTCTGGTTGTAATGTAGGCATTACACAAGCCCTTGCAATGATATTAGCTAAACTTAGTGCGCCTAAGAGCAACGGAATTTTTTGGGATTGGATAGCATAATTAAAATCGCTTAACGCGAATAAAAGATCTGCAGGCGCTATTCCATCATTATTTTTTACGAATAAATCACCTTGTTTTAAAGCCATTTTTTTCAAAGAAGAATAATCTTTAGCAGCAACTGCCACATGCATAGGGGAAATGCCTTCACCATCAGTGATATTAAAGTTATTTATCTTTGTCAAAAGATAATCAATTTGTTCGGAATTTCCTGTCAAAATAGCGTATGTCATTTTTTGTGCCAAATTTTTTACTAAAGATGAATGGCTGTAATCAAAAGAGTCGGAATGAAAAATAGTATGAAGATCATTAACTTTTTGGATACATTTCTTAGCGAGTTTTGGCCCGGCATATTGAAACTCTTTAATTTGTTGGTTGGCAAACTCCAGCTCTCGCAGAAAATAAGAAGGTAGAAGAATACGTACAAATTCTATGTCGTGACCAGCAGCAGCGTAATCTAGAGCGCTCATTCCTTGTACGTCTTTTTTGTTAATATCTGCTCCCCTGGATACAAAAAAACGAGCTATTTCTATTTGTTTCAAACGAATAGCTGCATGAAGAGGAAACATCCCATCGTTAAAAGGTTCATTTAAAAGATTTTGATTATTTGAAATAAGCATATCAATCATGTTTAAATCTGCATCGAAAATAGCTTTTTTTAACTGTTTTGAAGGTAATTCAACTTCTATATTTGTATTAAAAAAATTATTAAAATTTGTGTAATGATTTAAATTTATTGGAAAAAACATCTTGTAATACCTTGAATTTATTGTAATTATTATTTTTTAATTATTCATAATAATAAACTATTATAAATATTTAATAAAGAAATAAAAAATAAAATAAAAAAAATTGGTTTTTGGGAAGAATTGGGGGCGGAGGTGAAATTAAAAGGTTTACACAGAAAATGGACTTGATGGGAGGTATGAACGGATTGGATAAGACGATGGACATTTCGACTCTATACTGCCTGTCCATTTCTCCCCGCCTGACTTATCTCGTGTAATTTTGTACCTCTAGGCGGTTTAACTATACTTCTGCAGAAACTTCAGATTTTTTTGCAATTCGCCTCGCTTGCTATTTATTATTTTTTCAGGCATAAAAGGGTATGTCAATACGGTTATGTACCAAAAAAATTCAAAGGAGATATCATTCAATGAACTTAGTTTTACGATTGATTCCAGCTATTATTTTAGGTTTGAGTTTATCACCCATGTGTGATTTACAAGCCGATCCACATGGCCACATCATCCATAGGGATCATGATGGCAATTGCTCAGAAGATGATGACAGTGATAGCAGCGATAGCAATAGCGATAGCGATTATGATGATTGTGATTCAGAATCTGATGAGCAAGATCATCATCATTCTAGCTCTCATCAGCAAAAAAAAATTAAACCAGGATATGAAGAGGACGATCTTACTTATGAAGTTGATCGCGATACAGCCTGGCCCTCAAAACGTGAAAACTTTTCTGAGATGTTTCGTTAATCATGCCTTTATTTAGCAAAGAAAGCTTGGAAACACTAAGGCAACGGATAGACCTTGCCAATGTCCTTTCCTCTCATCTAGATATGAAGCGCTCAGGCGCTTCATATAAAGCCTTGTGCCCTTTTCATGATGAAAAATCCCCTTCCTTTATGGTTCAAAAAGGGGACACGCATTATCACTGCTTTGGATGTGGTGCCCATGGCGATGCTATTCAGTTTCTGATGATGCACCTTAAAATGAGTTTTGGCGATGCTGTTGAAAGCCTGGCGCAACGCTTTAACGTACCTCTACAAATTATTGATGCAGGTGAGGAAAAGAAAGGCCCTAATAAGAGTGCTTTAAAAGAAGCTCTTGAATTAGCATGCCGCTTTTATCATCTGATGCTTCTTCATACTGATGAAGGACATCAAGCTTTGGAATATCTCTATCAAAGAGGGATTGATCTTGATTTTATTCAGCGTTTTCGGGTTGGCTTAGCCCCTCGTGAAGCTGGCATATTACGCAAAGTCATGCATGCAAAATTTATAAAAGATGAAATTTTAGGTGAAGCTGGTCTAATTTCTCCGGGACGTGAAGGTGGTTGGCGCGATTTCTTTTATGATCGGATCACTTTCCCCATTTGCGAAGCCTCAGGAGCTGTCATTGGCTTCTCCGCACGTAAATATAAAGAAGCTACATTTGGCGGTAAATATGTTAACACCCCTGAAACGCCATTATTTAAAAAATCACGCGTACTCTTCGGATTGAATTATTGCCGTCGTCGCATAGCCAAAGAACGCAAAGCATTAATTGTCGAAGGTCAAATCGATGCTCTGCGTTTGATCATTAATGGCTTTAACATCACAGTAGCTGGACAAGGCACGGCTTTTGGTGAAAGCCATGCTAAAGAACTCATTACCCTAGGGATAAGTCAGGTTTATCTAGCGCTTGATAGCGATGAAGCTGGACAACAAGCGACGTATAAAATTGGCGATTTATTTCAAAAAGAAGGGATCGAAGTACGCGTTCTGCAACTACCTAAAGGTAGTGATCCGGATTCCTATCTTCGAAAAAATGGATCAGAAGCTTTTCTTGAATTAATGCAATCGGGTGTTGACTACTTGACATTTGCTATAAATCTTCACTCGCGTAATTTAGACATGGCTTCTCCAGCAGGTAAAAATGAGTTAGTGCAGCTGCTAACAAAACAAGTTCGCGCCTGGAATCACCCTTTGATGGTTCACGAAAGCTTACGCAAACTCGCTCATTTGATGAAAATCCCTGAAGCGCTTGTGGGTGTAGGACAAGAAGAAGTCCCTAATATATATATCAAAAAATTTGCCAATATTGGTGTACAGACGATTGATCCAGATAAAATTCTTGAATCCGATTTCTTACGCTGGCTAGTTCTTTTAGGAAATGATCAACCTCGCTTTGTGGAATTAGCCAAAACTAATTTATGCATGGAAGACTTTCACTCGCCTGTTTGCAGGCAATTCTTCCTGTCTTATTTTGAATGCTATGAAGCTCATGGGAAGTGCGATTTAATCTCTCTTGCTATAAGTGCAGAGTGTGTAGAAATCCAACAGCTGGCTTCTGAACTGATGCATAAAAAAGTCAAGATCGAACGTGCTAATGCTCATTTTGAAGAGACGATCCAAAAAATCCTCAACCGCAATTGGATGAAGGCGCGCGAATCCATCAGGATTCGTATACAAAGTGGTCAATGTTCCGATGAAGAACTCATGGTTCAAACTAAATTGTTCGATGATTTAAAACGCTCCCCGCCGGTACTTAAGGGATTTGAAATTAAGGAAGGAAGCGGTGGCGCGACTGCGGCGTAGGTAGCACACATTGATCATTTGAAAAAAAACGATGTCTGTTTCGGGCAACGATTTTATAAGCCCAATCCACACACGATGAAGGCAGCCATGAAAATAAACCTAAGATGGATAACATCCCTCCAAGCAACCAGCAAATGCGCAACGCTCCGCGTCCTAAAATGGTTATTTCAGGTTGAGTCGACTGGTAATTTTCAATTAAAATCAGACTATCTTCATTTTTGACCGATGATGGCAAAGTCTCAAGCTTTACTTTTGCTGTTATGCCTTGAAGAGGTGCAAAGACAAATTGCTCTTGTATATCTTGTCTTATAATAAATTGCACAGCCTGGTCACACAGGCCGCATTTTCCATCATAAAATACTAAGTGCTTTGGCATATATCCTAAATCCTTTAATATAAGAGTTAACTAATCTTATCCAAAAGTATTAGATCGCCACTTTGGGGCTGACAGGAAATAGCGGAAAATTGTTAATATACCTTTGGCGAAGCCCCTGGAGTGCGTCGGCTATGCCGCGCCCTTTAATTCAGTAGATCAATTGTAGTGAAATACAATGGTTTCACAATAAATTTTTTAGCTTATATTTCCTTATACTACATATCAGGGCGCTTAAAGTGATCTCTTGAATTAAAGGGCGCGGCAGGAGCCGACGCACTCCAAAGGCTTCGCCAAAGGCATATTGTCTATTTTCCGCTATTTCCTGTCAGCCCCCAAGGGGGCGATATATAATAATTTTGCGTCTATTGTTTAAAGTGAGTTATCATTTAAGAGGTATTAATTTCATTTTTATTTTGCCTTTGGGGGGCAGCATGAAGCGTAAAGGCTCCTTTAGTTTGCCTCTAAGCACATTTCACATCATAGCGCTCGCATAATCCAGATAGAAAACCCCACAAATGATTGAGAATTGCTTCAGCTGATTTCATGGCTGCCGGGGCATCGTTATCATTAATGTGCTTTGCGATCAATTCCCTCTCAACGGCAGCATGTTCCTTGTCCGCTGCTATGTGAACAATGAAATATTTCCAACTTTCGTGATTTTGCATGCCATAATGTTTTTTAAGTCCATCAATCTTGGAAATGCAAATTTCAGGGATTTGGCTTTCATAAGCATAAAGAGCAGTCAATCCCTCACAAACTGTGCCATCTAAGCACTGATTCCGGAACACATGAATCAAACTCTGAATTTCACAGCAAGGGGTATGCGCAATTATTTCCTCTTCTGTGTTTCCCAATGCTAATGCAAAAGACTTCCAAAGTTCAGGATGGTTAGGGGAGCCATCCTCTTCTTCGATAAGATTAGTAAGCAGGTGCTTGCGAGTTTCTTGATCTTCAGTATGTGAATGTAAAGCTGATAGATAGGTAGGAAATGCCTTAACGTGATGGTAATACTCTTTTGCATACTCTTTAAGGCACTCTTTGGAAAGCAGGCCTTGAGACCAAGCTTTATAAAATTCATGGTTTAAAAGGTGTTTTAATTGAATTTTTTGATCGAGATGGGTAAGAAATTGTTCTGACATGGACATAAAGACCTCATAATGTTGGTGTGGATTTCATAGATAATCTCCAAGTTTATGCCTTATCATCATTTTGATGAATAGTTTTTTCATTCAAACAAGAATCTATTTTTATTTTAATGATTAAGAATCATCTGTAATTTTTTTTCTTAGTTGTTTTTTTGTGCTATGTTTAGACTTTTTTTCCAAATTTTCGGTTTTTTTATGATACGATATTTTGGTGGGGATGCGTTTTGGTTTTCGATAATTTAATTTTTCAATTTTTTCTCGTAATTTCTTTATACAAAGCATTTTATTTTGGAATTGACTACGTTCCTGTTGACATGTCACTGTAATGTTACAAGGAAGAAAAACAAGCCGCACAGCGCTATCAGTTGTGTTCACATGCTGTCCGCCAGCGCCACTTGATCGAAATGTATCAATGCGACAAAGAGTCAAAAGCTCTTCATCGGAATCGGGAAGAATGATTTTTGAAATTTTTTATAACCTTTCTTTAGCTGGTCATTGCGGCCATGACACGGCGTTTTCCTGAGAAAGTTGCACGTCCGTGCATAGCCAGGACATTATCAAGCACTAAAACATCACCTTTTTGCCAAGGAAATTTTATTGTGTGTTCATCTAAAGTGTCCATAATCTGGTATAAATCTTCTCTTGGAATGGATGTTAGATCGCCAAAAGAGACATCGTGAAGTTTTGTGTGTTTAGGGTAGTATAGCAGTTGTGAAGATACAAAGCGCCATAAACCCATTAATTTTGGATTAAAGTCAAAAAGATGTGCTTGGTTAAACCACACTTCTTCATTTGTCTGAGGGTGACGAATGGTGGCTGGTCGTTGCTGTGAAATTTGTATCCAGTTATTTTTATTCCACTTAAAGTGGAAATTTGAAAGACGACATTTGTGTTCAACTTCATCCTTATCTTTAGTTTCAAAGACATCAACCCATGTTCTATGAGAAGGGTGCAATTTGTTAATCATTTTCAAAAATATGTTTCTTTCGTGATATCTTGAGGTGTATTTAAGACCTTTATCTTTAAAGCGAAATTTTATTTTATCATTCAACGCATGCAAAATTTTTCTGCCATCTGCCAAAATGGTTTCCCCACCTTTTTGAGGCACAGTATGGCAATAAAAGTAAATGTGTTTTGGATAGAGATCAATAAAGGAAAGTTCGTTATGAAGCGGGATTTTTACAGATGAAGGAGTTTCTGTTGAAGTGTAAATGCCTTCAGCAATCTTAGTGCGTGGACTATCACCAATATAATCAATAAAATTTCCAAGACCCAATGTTTTGATGAAATTTGAAAAGTCTTTTTCATTGGACACAGGAAAATTTCTGAATAATAGGCCGCCGCTTATTAAAAGATTTTTTTTAAGGTTTTCCCGGTGATGGCTTAGTAGTTGAAATGATTCTATCAGAGATATTTTTTGATTAGCGGGTTCTACAACAAGGGGAAGTTCATGTGCTGAAATTTTTTTTTTAAGTAATCCTTCCATGGGTTCGTCCTTATACATTCATGAATTGAGAGTTATCTGTCATCAAAAACATATACAATTTCTGTCTGTTTATAGCAAAGCAGATTTCTTAAGAAATGAGTGCAAGCTTGCGCTAGATGCTAAAAAGATTGAGCAGGAAATAGAGGAAAATAGATCATACAACCTCGGTGAAGCACCTGAGCGTTGGCTTTGCCGCGCCTTTTATTCAGGAGAACATTTTATGTCCTTTGCATAAAATTGGCCTACTGAATTAAAGGGCAGCAAAGCAGTTGCACTTAAGGAAAAAAATAATTAAACTTTTTTGCGACCGCTTATAAGAATTCCTTCGTCTGTTAATTTAGAAGTGATTTCATTTGCTTCAAAGCCTTTAAAGACAATGTTATTAGGCATCTCTTTGCTCTTAATTAAAAGACTAAACTCCTTAACAGGATAATCGCAGGGTTCGCTGGACTGTATTGAGGAACGATTTGAAGTTTCGAATGTCCAATTGAACCAAGAGACAATGTTACATAAAATATTTCTAATTTTAAAAACTGAATCATTGACCTTTATTACAATTTTGCCTGAAACATTCGTGTTTGTTATATCTAAGATCGCTTTTCTGTCAGGATTAACATATAATGTTAATCTTTCAGCATTACAATTTTCAGTAGTTAATTCATTATTTGAAGTAATATGAGAAAAAACTCGTTGAGTTCCATCAGTTTGGCGAACTGTTACACAGCCCCATTTAGAATTTAAGTCTTTAGCAGAAGAATTAGTAAGGTTAATATTATTATAAGCATTGACATCGCCAAGCTTCGACTGACGGGCAGAAACATTACCCCATTCAGATTGAATTTTTTTGTCGACAGAAATCCCTTCTACATTAACATCTCTATAGGCCTGTATATTAGATATTTTTATTTTTGATGGACCTTCCTGAGTTTCCTTAGCGTTGATGTTTCCCCACTGAGAAATCAACTCTTTAGCGGAAGAATTGGTCAAATTAATATCTCTATAGGCATTGATATTATCCAACTTTGAATCATTGACCGCTACGTTACCCCATTCCGAGAGCAAATTTGCTGCGGTAGAATTGATTAACTTAACGTTTTTATAAGCAGAGATGTTATCAACTTGTGATTCAACAATAGCAATGTTGCCCCACTGAGAGCTCAAATTTGCTGCTGAAGAATTAATTAAGGAAATATCTTTAAAAGCATTTAATTTATCGAGTTTTGAAGTTGTGGCAACAATTTCACCCCAAGCAGATTTAACGATGCCTGAAATAGTAACGTTATCGAGGTCTATATTTTTATAAGCAACTGCTTTTTTAAAAACGTGATGTTTTTCTGTAGAGCCTTGAACATTAATATTTCCCCCTTCTGAATAAAGTTTGCTTTTAGGAAAAGAAAAACTGTTTGAAGGACCTACATATAGATCTTTATTGTTAGTGAAATCATTTGTTGATCTGTAATTTATATAAATTGGCATAAAATTGTTCCTTTGTTATAAAAAAGTATTTGTAAATATAATATTTAAAATACGAGCAAAATTTCGTGTTTTTGAGTTACTATAGAAAATAATTATTAAGATAATATAAAGATGGTAAAAAAATATGGTTCTTGGGAAGAATTGGGGGCGGAGGTGAAATAAAAAGGTTTACACAGAAAATGGACTTGATGGGTATTTAAGCATTGGATAAGACGATGAACATTTCGTAAAGACTCTATACGGCCTGCCCATTTCGTCCCGCTTCTATACATTTTAGAGGCAAAGGGGGAAACGCAGAGGCGGAGAGAAACGCGGAGACGCTGA
>JACDGH010000071.1:7077-10265 GCA_013815395.1 Parachlamydiaceae bacterium | reverse complement strand
TGAGGCGATCTTTTTTTGACTAAAAAATTTTTGGTTTCAAACCGTACCAATCATGGTTGGTGCGATTTATGAAAGAAGCCTGGAAACAGGCTACATCGGTAAAGTTAGATAAATCACCTTCTCCCAAACAAAAGATAGCTGAGCCAGAACCGCTCATTAGGACTTCTGAAAAACCAGCAGATTTCAATCTGGAGTGCAGACTAGCTAATTCGGGCATCATAGCAAAAGCTGGGATTTCAAGATCATTAAAACAGGGAAATTGCCCTTCTATAAATTCTGATAAGGTTGTTTCTGGATTTCTCTGCGGAAGATTTAGTGCGTCTAAATTTCTGTAGACAAGGGGTGTCGAAAGACCATAAGGCGGCTTTACTATACATAAGTTTTTTTCTTGTAAGGGATAAAGAAATCGTAAAATTTCACCACGTCCAGTGCAATAGGCTGTCCCTTGAGATAAAAAAAAAGCGATATCCGATCCAATTTCACCGGACCACTGTATTAATTGTTCTAATTTTGCCGGGCGATTGCATAATTGATTCAAAGCCCATAAAGTGGTCGCTGCATTACTGCTCCCTCCCCCTAAGCCTGCTTCAACAGGAATTCGCTTTTCAAGATTGATATTTACGCCAAAATCAAGATTTGTTTTGCGCCTAAATAGATCAACAGCCTTTAAAACCAGATTGTTCCGATCAGTGGGAATTGAAGTATCGGTGCACGTCAGTCGGTCTTCATGGGAAAAAGAATAATCAAGCGTATCGCAGAGATCTATAGTCTGAAAAAGAGAGGCCAATTCATGATAGCCGTCGCTACGTCGCCTAAGAATTCGCAAAAATAGATTTATTTTGGCAGGTGAAGCAAGTCGAAGCATGAAATAATGTGCCAGCTAAAATCCATGATAAAATAAAAGCCACTTACAAAGATATGCAAGTGGCTTTGAGCTTAAGCTTTAACTTCAGTTTCAGCTTCAGCTTCTGGTGCTTCGATGTCAGTCGAACCTTCAGGGATAACCTTCAACGTAAAGGAAGCAATGATACCTTCTTTAAGTTTTACAGAAATTGAATGGATGCCAGTTTCTTTGATTGCATGCTTAAGGACAATAGTACGCTTTTCTATCGCAATATTGGCTTGGCTTTGCAACAATTCGACAATATCATGTGCCGAAACTGAACCATACATACGTCCATCATGGTCGATCTTGACAATAGTTTTAAGAGTGACACCTGCAAGAACTTGAGCAATACTTTCAGCTTCCTGTTTTTCAACAGCAGCTTTTTTAACACGCTCATCTTTTAGTTTAGCTTGAATCCGCAAGGTGCCCGCATTGGCTACAACAGCGTATTTTCTTGGTATAAGAAAATTACGAGCATAACCCGGTTTAACAGTGACGAGATCGCCGCTGCGTCCTAAATCTTCAACATCTTCGATTAATAGCAATTTTGCTGCCATAACTCATTACTCCTAACTGGATCTTATACTTGAGCAACGAAAGGCAATAAAGCCATATGTCGTGCACGTTTAATTGCTTCAACCAGGCTTTTCTGGTGATGTGCGGATACGCCCGTAATACGACGTGGCAAAATCTTACCGCGATCGGTGATGAAGTGACCCAAAGTATTGATGTCTTTGTAGTCGATTTCTTTAATTCCAGCAGCAGTAAAAGGACAACGCTTGCGCTTTCTGCTTCGGAAATCTACACCTTCAGGTGGTGCAGGTCTTGGTCTTTTATTCAGCATAGCTTTCTCCTTACTGTTGTTCCTCTAGGGCTTTAAATTCGATTTTTTCCATCACATTTTCTGCACGCAGAGTGATGAAGCGAATTAGATCTTCATGTAGATGGTATTCTTGCCACAATTCGGCGATGCCCGAAGGCTTCAAATTGAAGTACAAGATATAATAATAACCTTCACGATGTCCGTCAATCTCATATGCTAAGCGACGACGACCTTGATCATGAGTCTTCAAGATTTCTCCATCGCGCTGAGTAATCCCATTGCGGATTTTTTCAAACGCCTTATTGCGCGCGTCATCGCTCAAGGTAGCACTGATGACATACATCCCCTCATAGAGATTCTGTCTTATTTCTTTCATGTTTATTCTCCTGACCTACGTCTCTAGGTCTACAATGTTACTTAGTATTGACACGATTCATCACTTGCGTGATGGGATCTGCCGTAAGTTCTTTTAGCACAGCCGCGCCGCGCTTGACAAAGTCGCTCAGACCGCCTAATTCTTCAGCAGTAAAGCTGCTGAGAACATAGTCAGAGAGAGGCTCTCTATCTCTATAATCTCCAATTCCCATTCTCAATCGCACAAAATCGTCTGTGCCGAAATGACTGATAATGCTTTTTAGTCCGTTGTGTCCCCCTGCAGATCCTTTTGATCGCAAACGAATCGCCCCGAAGTCAAGAGCTATATCATCGCAAATGACGACCGTTTGAGCTATCGACAATTTGTAATAATCTAAATATTGTCGTACTGCCCATCCGCTTAGATTCATATAAGTCAAGGGCTCTATTAGATGGATACATTTCCCATTTAATATTGCTTTAGCAACATTAGCATTGAATTGTTTAACCTCTTTGAAAGAAGCGTTCAATGATGCTGCTAACTCTTCTACAACTAGAAATCCGAGATTATGTCTTGTACTTGCGTACATTTTACCCGGGTTACCTAAGCCGATAAAAACTTGATTTAAATGAGTTCCTTCCGTCACTTGTTACAACATCTCGTTAACGCTTCGCGATGACAACAACAACTTCATTAAGATTAGCAAGCGGTCTAATTGTTTGCGGTATCTCAATTTCAGACATTCTTTTGGATTCAAATAATGCCAAACTCTTGACATCTAATTGAAACGCAGTTGGAATATCTTTTGGCAAGCAGCTAACGAGCACATGTCTAATGACTTGACGCAGGACACCACCCAATTTAATACCCACGCAATCAACGGTACCAATGCATTCGATAGGCACTTTAATGTTGACTTTTGAATCAGTAAAGAGCTCTTCGAAGTCAAGATGAAGTATATTGTAAGTTGTTGGTGCGTATTGAATTTCTTTTAGGATCGCTTGACGCGTTTTCCCATCTTCATCAACAAGCGTAAAAATTGTAGTCGAAAGACGGCCTGGCTGCAATCCACGCATTAAAACGCTGAATTCGCTGCCTTTAACAGTCATATTATCCGTTGCTTT
>JACDGH010000071.1:0-7067 GCA_013815395.1 Parachlamydiaceae bacterium | reverse complement strand
GCTTTACCACGTACGTATAAAGCACAAGGAATATCTCCCTCGCGACGGATTCTCTTAGTTTCACTTTTCTTTAGTAAATTTCTTTTGCTAATCTGTAATCTCATGAATCCTCCAATATCCATTATTGCAAGAACAACGCATTGATTTCGCTCACTCCCTAAGGGAGTGCACAATAAAAATTACGCAATATTCTTGGCTAATCTAGAGCGCGCATTTTAATGCGCAGCTCAACTTAAAAGTCATTATCGTCGTATAGGGATTTGATAGAATTTCTCGAAATAATACAGCTAATTGCTTGACTTATGAGAGGAGCAATGGAAACGACGTGGATTTTACCGGACTGTGCCCGATCCACATGTGGTATCGTATTACTAATCAATAGCGCTTCGATTGGACTTTTGTTAATTGCTTCAACTGCATCACCCACAAGTAAACCATGAGTGACCACAGCAAAAATCCTCTTAGCGCCCTTCTCACGGCAAGCTTTCGCTGCTGACACCAAGGTTCCAGCGGTGGAACACATATCGTCAGCGAGAAGAACATCTTTCCCTTCTACATCACCAATGATGCGAAGAGCTTTAACTTTAGTTGCGCTAATGCGCGACTTGTCAATTACAGCCAGTTCACATTTAAAATATTTAGCATAAGCTCTGGCGCGCTTAATGCTACCCACATCGGGTGCCACAACAATTAAATTGTTCGGGCATAATTTTTCTAAGGCTTCGGCTAAAGCTGATCTCCCGCACAAATTATCGACCGGGACATCAAAAAAGCCTTGTATTTGACCTGCATGCAGGTCGATTGTCAGTACTCTTGTAACCCCAGCATGCTCGAGCATATTGGCCACTAGTTTAGCGGTAATAGGCTCTCTGGGTTTATCTTTTCGATCTTGCCGGCAATATCCATAGTATGGAATCACGGCAGCGATTGACCGGGCAGATGCTCGTTTAAGAGCATCAATAATGATGAGTAGCTCTACTAAATAATGATCAGGATTTAGAGCTACGGATTGTAAAACAAAGGTATCTCGTCCTCGTACACTTTCTAGAAGTTGCACAGAGGTTTCTCCATCTGGAAACTGCTCTATTGAAATTTGACCTAATTTAATGTTTAATAAGTCAGCAATTTCTTTAGCGAGCACCGGATGAGAAGTTCCCGAAAATAAAAGAGCTTCTGTTTTAGTTTCTAACATTAGCGACTACTTATTGTATGTTTGGGGTGGAAGGATTCGAACCTCCGCATGGCGGTACCAAAAACCGCTGCCTTACCGCTTGGCGACACCCCATTAGAACTTGCTATGTTCGCTAGCGAAGTCAACATCCTATTAAATTTAGGTATTTTTTTGCAACAAAGAAATCACAAAAAAGAGAAAATATTTTCCTTATATTAATCGATAAGAGCAATTTTCAACCTTTGAGCGTTATGACAGAGGTGTATCAATTTTATTAATTATTAAGCAAAACCAAAATTTGCTCAAAACCATTTACAAAATAGCTCCTTACGCCCTGACCAATTTGTCCCGCTTTTATACGTTTTAGAGGCTAAGGGGAAACGCCGAGTCGCTGAGGAACGCTGAGACGCTGAGAATTAATGTTGATTATAAGTAATTTATAGAATAGAGGGAATTAAAAAACTAGTAAGTCGATCTTGCAAATCTCAAGCTAAATAGGGCTTCGTCGCTTGCTCTTTAACCTTCCTTTACTGTATTTAATAATTTGGTTCTCAGCGTCTCAGCGTTCCTCAGCGGCTCTGCGTTACCCCTTAGCCTCTAAAACGTATAAAAGCGGGATGATTCGACGGAAAGAGTCCATTTACTGAGGTATTAAGAGGACTCAATAATTACCATGCAGTCGTCTTAAATTCAGAGGAATTATTAGCTCGCATGAGAATTATTGGATTGAGAATTCAAAATCTTGTATTCTGTAAAAACACAAGATGCCTACTGCCCCAATTTGCAATTTTGCTTTACCGAGGTAATTCTTCATGCATATCGTACACATTGCTTCCGAGCTAGCGCCCCTCGCCAAAGTTGGAGGCCTTGCAGATGTTGTTCTAGGTCTTTCACGCGAACAATCATGGAAGGGTCATGATGTCGACATCATTATTCCTAAATATGATTGCATGGATAGCAATGCAATACGTGATCTTGCTGTCGAATATCTCGACTTAATGTCGTTTTATCAAGGTGAGTGGCATCACAATACCGTTTGGATAGGATGGGTAGAAAACCTCAAAGTCTATTTTATCGAACCTCATCATCCACGCCATTTCTTTAATAGGGGATGCTTTTATGGTTGTGAAGATGACATCGAGCGTTACTTATATTTTTCGCGCACAGCTATGGAATTTTTGTTTAAGAAGCAGATTCAACCAGACATTATTCATCTGCACGATTGGCAGACAGCTCCTGTTGCTCCTATATACTATGACATGTACAAAGCATTGGCCTATACCAAGCCAAAAATATTTTTTACCATTCACAATATCGAGTATCAGGGAAAATGCGCTTCTTCGGATCTGGATCGCATCGGACTTAATGGTGCTCATTATTTAGCTCCAGGCAGACTTCAAGATCGCTATCAACCTAAAACAATCAATCTACTTAAAGGCGGCATTGTCTATTCAGATTTTGTCACTACAGTCTCCCCTAACTATGCCAAAGAAGTTAAAACACCAGAAGGCGGCCGAGGCCTAGACACTACACTTATTAAATACGAAAATAAGTTTTTAGGAATTTTAAATGGAATTGATTATTCCTATTGGAATCCTGAATTGGATCGCTATCTACCTGCACACTACTCTTCCCGTGAAATGCCTGCCAATAAAAAGGACCGCAACACTTTAGACAAAAAAGCGTATATAAAAAAAATTTTAAGAGAGCGCTTGTTACTTTCAGAAGACCATAAACCAATCATTAGCTGCATCACGCGTCTAGTTCCCCAAAAAGGGATTGAACTTATAAAGCACGCTCTCTCTTTCACTTTTGAAAATAATGGACAATTCGTATTGCTCGGCAGCACTCAAATGCCTGAAATTAATGCTGCCTTCCATCAATTTAAACATAAGCATATGGACAACCCAAATGTTAGTTTAACATTACATCATCAAGAAGAATTAGCACATTTGATCTTTGCAGCTTCGGATATGTTTATCGTCCCATCTCTTTTTGAGCCTTGCGGATTGACGCAAATGATTGCTCTTAAGTATGGTTCTATTCCAATCGTGCGTAAAACTGGGGGGTTAGCTGACACCATTTTTGATATTGATCACTCTGACTTACCTTTGGATATGAGAAATGGATACACTTTTGAAACACCGGACAATATCGGCATAGAATCTGCTTTAAAAAGAGCGATAGATTGCTGGTTTCATGATCCGGAAAAATGGCGTAAATTAGTGATTAATGGTATGAATATAGACTTTAGTTGGAACAAGCCTGCTGATCTTTATCTGGAAATATATAGCAAAATAGTTGATAATCCTTTAATTAAACCGTCGCCTCTGAATTACAACATATAAACTTATATAGGTGCCCTTTGAGCATAGCTAACTATTTCACCCTTGCACGCATTATTATCAGTCCAATATTCCTTTTGCTTTATTTGGAACACGACTTATTTGGAATCACTAGTCAGATGCTGCCATATGCACTATTATTTCTCCTTGGCATCTCAGAGCTCTCCGACGGATGTGATGGCTATTTTGCGCGTAAATTTAATCAGGTAACTGATCTTGGCAAAGTACTTGATCCAATGGCTGATAGCATTTCTCGCATTTCTGTTTTTTTGACATTTACTCTTGACCCTATTCGATTGCCTATGTTTCTAATTTTTATTTTTCTATATCGAGATTCTATTGTCAGCACTCTTAGAATTATTTGCGCCCTCAAAGGCTTTGCTTTAGCTGCACGTATGACAGGAAAAATTAAAGCAGTGATCCAAGCTTTTGCAGCCTTTGTGATTTTACTTCTAATGATCCCTCATTCTCTAGGAATATTGTCAACCGATTCCCTTCATTTATATAGCACTATCGCTGTCTCTCTTGCAGCTGTTTATACGGTTTATTCTGGATTCGATTATATTCATTCCAATTGGCAATACATTGCTAAATTATTGTGGCTGCAAAAGAAAAATGTCAATGTGCTCGATTGAACCCAGACCAACCTTAGACAAAGCAGTAATAAACTTCTTGATTTTTAATAGGATTTCAAACATAATTTGGATTAAGAAAAAATTAAATCATTATAAATCAACATATTTAGAATATGTTTTAGCCTTATGGAGTCTAATATGGCCAAGTTAGTTTTCGACCATAATAATGAGGAAGTAGAATTACCTGACGATTCACCTATCTCCGAAGCCTGTGAAGATGCAGGGGTGCCTTTTGCCTGCACAGAGGGCGTATGTGGTACATGTGTCATAGAAATCAAAGAAGGCAAACAAAACCTCACTCCTCCTACAAAAGAAGAAGAAGATTTCCTTGGAGAAGGCACGTGTGACGAACGATTAGCTTGCCAATGCAGAATCAAATGTGGCAAAGTAAAAATCTCATTCTAAAAAATTAAAAGTTGATTAAAACCCTAAACTTATAAGGAGCTTCTCATTATGACCACAGAAGAAGCAAGCACAAAAACTAAGAAAAAAATTCATCAACATATGACTATCGAAGAGATTTTATCCCTCTTCCCTTTTAAAGCTCAACGCTTATCTCAAGAAATCACCAATGCCGGCCTTCATTGTGTTGGCTGTTCTGCAGCTACATGGGAAACTTTAGAAGCTGGCATGATGAGTCATGGCATGAATCAAGAAGCAATTGACCGCCTAACTTCGCGCTTAAATGCCTTGTTGGAAGAAGAAGTTGATGCTTCTACGATCACTATAACAAAACGTGCAGCGAAAAAGTATTTAGAAATTCTAGAAGAAGAAGGTAAACAAGGCTGGGGCCTGCGCTTTGCTGAACGTATGGCTGGTTGCAATGGTTTTGAATATGCTTTAGATTACTCAGAAAAAGCTTTACCTGACGACACAACATTTGAAAGCATGGGCATTCCTATCCATATCAACACTTGTATGGTAAAACGTTTGCTAGGCTCTGAAATTGATTTCGTTGATGGTCTACAAGGCTCAGGCTTTAAAGTTAGTAATCCTAATGTTAAATCTGCTTGTGGCTGCGGCACTTCGCACGGCTACTAATAGTTGGCAATAATTAATGGGCGAAGGGTCGTAGCGAACTGTTTAAGTCGCTAATGACCCTTAGTCGCTTAAATCTTTATACTTTTCGGTATGGTTCAATTTAAATTAGTCCTCTTTGTGCTAGGTGATCTCTGTGATCTGAACAACCACAGATCCCCGTGCAGGCAAAATGTTTTTTTGGGACTTAGTTCATTTACCTAATATGTGTTTTAAACCATGTTTTTTCTGTCTTTTTCCATACCTATAAATTAATGTATTACTTACACAAACTTAACAAATTATTTATGTTGTTAATATACAATCTTATTTTAACAAATTAATTTAAGTTTTAATAAGGATTTAGATGTCGAGTATAACAAATAAATTTATACCAAAAATAAAAGAGTGGCTAAATGGTGAAATTGAAAAACAGCTAGTTAACCTTACCCCTCAAAAAAAATGCAATATTGCTGCATTAATTTGCTTAACATTAAACACCGGGGAAATTATTTATCGACATTTTTATTGTCGGAATTTTAAGCCAATATCATATTCTGAAATATGCAATCAAAATACCAATATAATAGTAAAATCTTTTATCCTAAAATCTTTGATCCCCTCCGCACTTATGTTCAACATGCTTCGAATCATGAAATTGCCTAAGACTTTAATCATTCATGCAAGCTGTAGAAACACAGATCAAAAAAAGGGAATTGCATTATATTTGACAGCTAAGGATCCGAACTTTCTAGATATCAATTTAAGTGTACCTTATGAATTATCCAAGGATTTCAGAATTGAAAAAGCTAATATTGGAAATGTTTGTGATATTGCAATTGCTATCGAGGAAGTTTCTCAATCGAAATTACCTATCAAAGTGCTGGTTATTGCCGGGCATGGATGTTCTCAAGGCATACAGCTAAACAAAAACGAGACTATTCTGGGATATGAAGATGAGTTAAGAGCAGCATTTAATAAATTAGATCCCAAAGGGATAATTGTTTTAAATAGCTGTTCATCAGCGAATGGCAAATTGAAAGATATGACATGTGTCGCAGAAAGGATAGCAGAATTATCTAACAATAGAAAAATTTTTGCTGCCCACAATAATATTCACTACCACTTTTTAAAAAGTGGGCTTACTTTTAAAAGCACCGCAAAAGATGCCGAATTGCCGATTGCAGTTTACTTTCGAGACTTTAACATGTTTACAAAGCTTTTCGATAAAGATATGACTGTTGTTTTTGAAAAAGAACCTGTAAGTTTTGAAGATCAATTAGCTCGCGACTTTAAGTAATCGAATGGGTCGGAAGGGATGAAAAAGATTTAAAGAACGTTACGGAAGAAAAGAACGTTACGGAAGAAAAGGACGTTAAGGAAGAAAAGGACGTAAGGGACATAAAGGACATAAAGGACATAAAGGACTTAAGGGACATACAGGACTTAAGAGGTATATGAGGTCTTATAAGGTCTGTCCTTTATGTCCCTTATGTCCTTTAAGTCCTTTTCGTCCTTTATGTCCTTTCAACCATTACCAGCGCCAAGCAACAATCCCAGAAACAGACCACGACACCCACTTCGCACCGTTAAAACGAGCTGTAAAGCGCTCCACACAATCTGGGCCATGAATTACTTCCAAGGTCTCTCTTCCACTACCTGTTTGAAAATGACGATAATTGCCTACAATACCCAAGGACCAATGACTGAAAAGCTCCCAGTTCGCCCCTAGCGTTAAGACATAACCATGCCCATAGGCTTTATGGCGAAAAGGCCCTAAATCGGAACGCAAATTCCAGCAACCAGTCCCACGATATGTCATCTGATGCCATTCAAAATTACCGAAAAGATAAGCACAGCATTCCACTTTGGTATTAAAGTCGATCCCTATCCAAGGTC
>JACDGH010000359.1 GCA_013815395.1 Parachlamydiaceae bacterium | reverse complement strand
CCGGATGGTATAGTATTTAATAGAGGAGGGATTCTTAAATTCCTTGCTCAAAACTCATATTATGCTAAAACTGAACGCATGTTTAAGCCAGATCATTACGAAACCCCAATCCAGGATAATGACAATGCCGTGGATTTTAAGTGGAAAATACCGTTAAATGATGACAATTTTCCGGCTTATATGAAATCCAGCTTCATGCATGTGCAAAGAATGATAGATTATTTGCAATTAGGGAAAAATCCAATAGGTAGAGATATAAATCCAAAAGATATAAACCCAGGGATTTTTTATGATTACCCATCCAACTTGCCCCTGTTAGAAAGTTTAGTCTCAAATGAAGAGATAACAAATGAGGAAGGCTTAATTTTTTTAAATGCATCCTTAGAAGGTATTCTAAATAACTGGAACGCGCAAAATGCTTTTATCATCATAAGTAACTGTTATTCATTAAGATCTTATAAATATCAAAGTGAAGATTCATCTTTTATAACAGTTCAACTCGACAAAATAATCGTGCGTGTTTTAGAGGATGATTCATTATGGCAAAATAGTGAAACATTAAGGCAAGTTCTTAGCTTTATTATTTTAATGAAACAAGGAGCGGGGGAGTTTTATCCATCATTTAATAATATACTTAAGAAATTAGATGCTTTTTCTTCACCGGAAAGATTGGAAAAAATTCGTCAGAGGATATTCTCATTACCTATAGATAATTCTCAAAGTAATTACTATAATAGCCTTTATCAAGAAGACCGAAAAAAAATGATTAAAGAATTTTTATAAAACATATTGCTTTTTCAAGACAAAAAAAAAGCAGAAATACCGAAGTACTTCTGCTTAATGTGGCCAGAACTGGAATCGAACCAGCGACACAAGGATTTTCAGTCCTCCTCAGCCGCTTCCCACCAGTTCTTTTGATGACTCTTAATCACCTAACTTGCCAAGAGTCTATAGGGAAAACTAGATTTTTTCCAGGAAATACTGACAACTAAGATCAATCTATTTCAATGGGGAGACATTGGCAACTCCGTTGGATTTCCGTTAATTTTTCTAGTGCAAAATGGTTTTATAGGGTACGTCACCAGCAGTCAGTAAGATGGTCATTGACCAAACCTACAGCTTGCATATAAGCATATATGATCGTGGAACCGACAAATGTCATACAGCGTCTCTTCAAATCCTTTGAAAGAGCATCGCTTTCTGGTGTGGTAATAGGAATGTCTTCAAGTTTTTGCCAATGGTTGACAATAGGTTTCCCATTGACAAATGCACAAACATAGCTGTCAAAAGAACCAAATTCATTCTGAATTTTTAGGAATACCTGAGCATTTTGACGTGCTGCATAGATTTTCAACCTATTACGGATAATTTTTTCATTTTTAAGCAAACTATCCAACTCTTGATCGCTCATGGAAGCGACTCTAAGAGGATCAAAATGATAAAATGCATGAGCGTATCCTTCACGTCTTTTTAGAATAGTTTCCCAACTTAATCCTGCTTGTGAACCTTCAAGAATGAGCATCTCAAACAAATACCTATCATCATGGACGAGGATTCCCCATTCATAATCATGATATTTAGCGTAGAACTCTTTTCCTGGTTGTCCTCCAAAACAACGTTTTTTTCCGTCATGGCTGAATAGCATATCTATTTTCTCCATTTATACAGACATTGAAAGAGCTTTGATCCCTGCTATCTTTAGAGCCTCCATGGCCTGACAATAGGGGTCAGGACCATAGCTGATACGGGCAACGCCCAACTCTGCCAGCTGTTTTAATGAAGGTGTATCAGGCAATACCATTATGTTGAGAGGTATGTGTAAAAGCTTGCACAATTTTTTAATGTACTTGATGTTTTTCAAACCAGGGGCAAAAAAACCATTTGCACCAGCTTCTGCATAGGCAAAAGCACGTTTTAGAGCTTCTTTTAAGAGGTCGTCATTATGGTTAATAGAATCGGACTTAAGAAAAATATCAGTACGAGCATTGATAAAAATGGGGACTGATAAATGTTCTGCCTCTTGACGAATTGCTTTGATGCGTGCGCATTGATCTTCAATAGAATAGAGTTCTTTTCCATCAATGACTTGATCTTCAAAGTTTATACCCACTGCACCAGCTTCAATTACTTTTCTAATGGATTTCTTT
>JACDGH010000358.1 GCA_013815395.1 Parachlamydiaceae bacterium | reverse complement strand
ATGACGTTAGTATGTGCTAGGTCACAGTGATCATGAACCGCCGTATACGGTTCCGTACGTACGGTGGTGTGAGAGGACGGGAGCGAAAGCTCCCTCCTACTCGATCCCTATTTGAAGCGATCTTTTTTTGATTAAAAAAATTACGCGAATCACGGGCGCTGGAGCTCAGGTGCATTGTGGATACATGCCAAGAAAACACCTGAGCCTCGGCGGGGCGATATAAAACTTTTACGTCATACGCAAGGTGAATTAATTACTTTTAATTAATTTCATTTATTTTCTAATTTGTTTTTTTTCTTTAAAAGAGCGTGTATTTCACGTCGTCGATCATTAATAGCTGCATCTACAATTGCAATCTCTTCTTTCTTTTTAGCCTTTGCAACTGCTTTTTTTAATTGTTTTGCGTCGTATTGTTCCTGAAGTATTTGTGACACAATGTGGCTATAAGATTGGGCTCTTTCGTTTTTCAATAAAGCAATTTTTTTTAAGGCTAATCCAATACCTAAACAAGGTGCAGCTATAACACTGAGGACTGCGTATGTCACTCCCGTTACTAACATGGCTAATCCCCCAAAGGCTGAGCCAAGGCCTATAAAACCTAATCCGTTCTTTCCCCAAAATCTATTAGTGATCGTATTATTTTTTTCAAATTGCAAATTTAGTCCATCAGTGGAATCTTTACTATTAATGACTGTTAATCGTTTGGAGCACCACATAGCACGTGGTAAAATATTCACTGCATCTGCAACTTTCTCTAAAAAGCTATTATTTGGGTCACCCTTATTCATTAAGGCTTGAATATTCATATTTACCCCTTTTTTAAATATTTTTATATTATTAATTGATAATTATTTTGTTGTTTATTCTATTATAAAATATAAACATAAAGATTATGTTAAAATTAAATTAATTTTTAGTAAATTTTATTTTTGAATTGTATTTGTAAAAAAGAAAATAAAAAGAAATGAATCCGTCCCTGGTTTGGTCTATTGGATACAACACCGCATGACAAAGTCTTTATTTCCGCATTGGCTACAGCGGAGTGAATTGGAGGGCGCGGCAGGAGCCGACGCACTCAAAGGTCTTGCTAAACATAAAATAATCTATTGCCTACTTTTTCCTGTCAGCCTCGAAAGTGCGGCTCTACTAATCTCAAAAATATAGAAAGAGGGAATTTTAAATATGCTGCAATTGGCATTCCTATAGCAGATAAGAGGGGTCTTCTTGGGATTGTTGTGGCAACAACTCATAGCCCATCGTTGCTTGAATGTTTTTAAGCAGACGTATGGCCTTCTTTGGTTGATTGCTCAATTTGAAGAAAAGATGTTCATCTCGAATGTCGCGGTACCACAGGCGAGGCCCCCAATTCTTAATGGGCCCGAATACTTTACGCCAATTCGAGGTGCCAAGCTTTGCAAAAAGATCACAGTCTGCCGCACCTGTGGCTTGAAGGTAATAGCTAGTTCTTGTCCAAAGTGTGGAAATGATTTTCTGCCTTAACTCCTCACTTTCGATCCCGCCCGAATTTTTTAGGAAGTTGTTTTGATTAGCATAAGCTTTTTTACGGCTCCAGGAGAACATACGCCTATGGTCATTATAGTGTCCGAGCATAAATAGCGTGGCAAGGAATTTCTCTTCAATAGAAAGTTCAGTACCTGGCCCAATTCCAATTTCTTGTAGGGATGCCTTTACATTGGCATCTATTGTTCTGCTATTAATTTTTTCAATATTTACGCCGTCGGTTTTATGATCATAGGCGAAGGCTCGTGCAAAGGATGCTCGCTCTGCATCATTTTCAAAAAGCCCAGAGAAGGCTCCTTTTGCTTCGTTCCAAATGAGAGCTGCTGACCGAAGTGTCAGCGCGGGGCGGAATTCCACTTCTTCGCCTCTTCGCGTAGCACACATATGCACGCCACCAAAAAAAATTTGTTTTAGGAAATTTGGATCTTGGTCGATTTTTCTGCCTATCCATTTACCCAGGTCGCTATCTGGAGCATGTTTGCGGATGAGCAGAACGCTGTCAATCGAGATTAGGGCGCCTCTTAATCCATTAAGCACGGAATGATTGGGCCGAGCAATAAATTCTTTCTTATTACCAAAAGAGCGCTTGATTGTTTGATTTTGATCTGCATACGGATGGCTGAAATA
>JACDGH010000357.1 GCA_013815395.1 Parachlamydiaceae bacterium | reverse complement strand
ATAGGTAATTTAAGAATAATTTTAGGGTTCTTGTCGGTATCTTCTTGAACCTCAATTCCGACTTCATTATTTTGGCCTGCCTTAGGTTCCCCTGCAAATTCTATAATGCAATTTTTGCTTAAATAATCGAGAGTGCCTTTCATATCCTCAATCATTCCCCTTTCGGCACCATTCAAATGACTAAGTAAGCCCTCGGTTACATGGAGAAAACTGCCAGTAGCTATAGCAATTTGCAAGGCATTTTGATCACTAGCAGATTCTTTAATAGAGGCCATCAATTCAGGCAAAGCTTGCGAGATGCAAAAATCACGGCGTTGAGTAATTTCTTTTTGGAGCTCTTTTATATCATTAAATCCCAATTCCTTGCGCATGCGATGATTACTGCTATCTATTGCCTCCTTGATAAGTTGCTCTTTTGAAATGCCAACTCTTAAACCTAACGGATCATCCTTTATCGCGGCGTCTACTCTAGCTTCTACTGCCTCCAGATCTTGTTCCTTTGTATATTCGTTGAGTTTTTTCTGTAACGAATCGATTCCTAAATTTTTCCCCTTTTTTACCCCTATTAGTTGTTGATCTAATTCCACTAATTCTTCTTTTATTTTTTCTTTTTCTTTTATGGCCCTATTCTTAATCGAAGGATTAGGGGATGTTGTAGTAGCTGTTATTATTACGTTTTCTTTTGCCTTTAAGGACTTTTTCAGATTATCCCTTTTCATTAACAATTCTTTAGTCCGTTCTTTATCTCGGCCATGCACGGCAAAAGCACCAGAACGAAAAACTGAAACACTTTCATTGCCTTTATTAAGCGTGTGCTTATGGGCATTAATTCCATTTCCTTCAATATATTTTGCTCCTTTTAATTCACTAACGAGCAGGATATCCTTATTCTCTTTCATAAAACTGATTTGAGCACCGAAATTTTCAGGACTTCTTAGTTCTAAATATTTAATTGAAGAAGTGTTACTAAGCCTTTCAGTTTTTTCGCTCAAACTACCCTCTAGATTATTTAATAATATAGTAGGAGTATGGCTTCCGCGGGCTTTATGATATTCTAACTTAAAATTCTCTTCACTTACACCCGCTACTTCTAAGGCACTTCTTTTTAATATTTTTTCAATCTTTTTTAAATCATCATTAGACAAAGATTTCATTATTCCTTTATTGCCTAGTGTAATTTCATCAATTTTTTTGAAACATTCTTCTTCCTTGGTAACATGGTCTTTGGATCGAGTTTTATTATTATTTTCAAGGCAATTATTGTAGGCAGAAATTAAGCTTAAGAGCTTGTCGTTCCCTTCTTCTCTAGGAGATATCTGAGTAGCTGTTGTGTATCTTGTGGTTAAAGCGTGTGCGGAAATGCCCATTTTGTTGTGTGTTTGAGCATAATAATGTTGAAGATACCGATTCTCACTTGAAATTGAGTAATTATTAAGTTTTACCGTTACATTCGATTGTATTTGCTTTATTTCACGCTCTTCGACAAGGTTTATAACCTTTTTGCCCAAAAGAACAAGAACAGCAATAGGAGAGATCGCCACTGCTACTACGGCTACTGGGCCTACAAGTACTGCTCCGGCAAACGCAATTGCAGCCCTCTTGCCCCAAAGGCTTGGCTTTTGGTTGTGCTCAACATGGAGATTCTCAATGGCAACTTGGTTACTTTTTACTTGGGATTGTGACTCCGAAGATGACCTATCACCTCTTTGAGCAGAAATTGACCCCGAAATAGAAGACCGCAATACAGGTTCGTCTAAGGGATGATAGTTAAAAGAGCTTGCAGAACTACTTGATATAGAATCCCTTGGAATACTCATAATTACCCTCATATAAATGGATTACAATAAGAAATAATTTATTATCACCAATATTTAGTATCTATAATATATTATACGATAAATAAATAAGTTAATGCAATAATTTTTTTAAAAATTATAAAATAAGAAGGAGTATTATCAGATTACATAGCAATATATCATATTATTCCTGAATTATTTGTATGTTGTTATTTTAAAACTAAAAATTGATCGTTCGACAAGCATAAGTTTTTTTTCATTTTTGACCATTTTCTTTCATTGTATAGCCTCGAACCTAAGCTTTAATGAAACAGAAAAGACTTAATCCATTCGCAAAGCGCAGCAGGAGCTGTGCACTCC
>JACDGH010000356.1 GCA_013815395.1 Parachlamydiaceae bacterium | reverse complement strand
GCCCTCTGTACTTCAAGATAGTTATGCCGTTTGTGGTTTCCTAAATGCACCTCTTGAAGTAAATTTTGAAGATCATTGACTAGCGTTGCAGGATTGGCAGAAAAAACTTCCACATTAATGGGAATCAAGGGTCTAATCATTTCTCTCTCATTTTCCACTTGCCCGCTGGAATAAAAATTAGGAAATTGTTCTTTACTTTGTAGAAAATGTGAGGGCACTTGAAATGTGATCACGGGCTCTTTTTCTGCATTATTGATAGAGGCTTTACTTTCCATTTGCTTTAAATGTTGATTCATTTGCTTAATCATTGTCGATGTATACTCCAACTCTCTATCAGTTAAGGTGCCTGCTTCCAAAGCTTTGGTTGCGGTATTTGACAATACTTTAAGTCCATCATGCAACAAGCGGCGCTGTTCTTCAGCACCTGCTCCCTCCACTAAGCTGTCTTTGATCTGATCAAAAAAGGAGACGGTTCCTTTAAAAGTGGCCCAAAATCGATAAAGGATTGCCGAAGTTTCGCTTTTTACTGTTGTACCAATAGCTTCCATGATGGATTCCATAGCACAAATACCCACAAATTGCGGTTGAGCAAGCTCACTCATGGCATATTGTTTTAAACTGGAAGATCCCCCCATACCGAGCAATAGAGGGCCATAAATATCATGAGCACCCCAGTCTACTACATCATTGGGAAGCTCTACAGTGCGGATATTAAAGACCCCTTGAAGAAAACTGCCTCCCGTGAATTGTTCAGGGTCGACATCTTCAATTTCTGTAAATAGAAGAAAACGTTCTTGCAAACCTATTTTTTCAGAAAAATGGCTTTGCATACCTTCCCCGGTATTATGTAAGCGCACTGTCAATTTTCCATTCATTTGTTTAGTGACGGTCCAGGAAATGGCATGTCCCTTCCTATCTTTGGTTCTCCAGCCGCCGGCAAAGAAAAAAGATTGACCAGGCGACAATTTTTCAACATTTTCGATGATCCTGCCACGATAATCATAGACACTTGAGTCCGCAATAATCGCTTGTTCGATGTATTGAGCAATTTGCAACTGACGCACCAAATCCTCAAGCAACTTGGGATTGTTTTTTACGCTATCAGCAATTAAAGGATCGCCCAAAATTTCTCCGCAACACAATGAAGCAAATTCTTCATTGCCTATGGGGACTTGTTGCATAGCCTGCAGCATAGCTTTAGCAACTTCTAACTGGTATGAGATGGTAAAAAAAGGAGGCGCACCTTCCAAATCTTTCCCCATATATTGCGTTTTTTCAATCATAGGATTAGCATGACCAATGAGGTGAGCAAAAATTACTGGGTTTATGGCTGCTGAATTAGAGGCAAGAAAGGTATGTAGCTGGTTGACACTCGCACTTTGTGCAGCGAGTGTGATTAGCGAGGGTCGGGCTAAAATGGAATTGGTTGATACTTGGGGTAAGGGAAGGGGAGCTGCTAATGCAGTTTCAGCTCTTGTATTTCCTTTAATTAATTCTTCTATATCCGGTGATATTTTTGGAGTAACTAATTCATTTCTGAGCTGAGTATTTTCAAAAGGTTCACGCGTATGAATTGTCACATTAATTTTCTCTAGCGGTTCCGGTAAAGCTGCGGTATTTACGATTTCGACTTGATGAGAGAATTCAAAGCCTTGCTCGGTAGATGCAAAATTATCGCCTGTTGGGTTAAAAGCAGCTAGTCCGGAAGATCCCAAAGTGTAAAGGGCTGCAAGAGAAATATTTCGAACACTATTCAGTTGCCATTGAGAGGAAATGGGTTCTAAAGTATTGACTGGATTAAGGTTTTGAAAATGCCATCCACTGAGAGGCTGCATCAATGCATCAACCGGTGGCATTTCAGCATTCGGCATTTCAAATTCGTTTTGAAGTTTTTCCCTTAAATCAAGAGATGATTTTAAATCAATAGTTCGGTTAATTTCGTAAATTTCAGAACGCAAATGAGTTAAAACCTCCCCCCCGACCTTTGAAGGATTAAGTTTTTCGGCACTTTCCAAATGAGAGGCTATTTGTTTAAATGAGGCAGTCATCTTTGGGGGAAATTCAATGCCAATGACTTCCCCGTTTAAAATTTTTTGACACAACACATGCACTTTTCTGCAGTCTTCATCAATAACCGGAAGCCATGTAAGCAATTGCTTATCGGAAAGTTTTTGAGTAGCAG
>JACDGH010000070.1 GCA_013815395.1 Parachlamydiaceae bacterium | reverse complement strand
ATTGCTATTAAGAACTATGCATGACTCTGTTTTAGTTACTTCACTTGATAATCCCCCTACGCGACAGAAAATGTCATAAAGCATAGTCGGGTCAGCTGAGTGATCGTTTTTTGATGTTGTTTCACCAATTTGAACTAGAGTTGGAGATGTGACTGGTCCCGCATCAATCATGAGACCGGCAATCTTTACGCCGCTGACATCTGAGACAATAATCGCCTGCGTTCCATTCATAGGTGATAAAGAGGGCAATCCAATGCCTAATAAAATTGTTGAAGGATAGTTAATATAAAGCGCTTCTGATAATTCATAAACCCCTGGAGTAAACAAAATATTCTTCTCCTGTTGCAGCTCCTTATTAATTTTTTCAGCACTATCGTGGGGAGTTGCGACATAAAATTGAGATAGAGGGATTGCCGATCCTTTTCCCCAATTGATCCCAGAAGAATTAATGCTTAACTCAGGAATAAAGACAGAGAACTTGTCGTTCTTGTCCATAATTAAAGTAGGTTTTTCAGCAATCACAGGAGTGAGAGGAATAATAGTGAAAGGGTATGTATCCCAAGCATTTTTAGGTACATTACTTTTAGGAGATTCGACAGGAATTACAAATTTTGAACCCACATCAACAATATTCCAGTTCCCATGCTGCCATTGATTCCACTCAGAATTTCGGGAAAACCATTGCTGTTGTGTGCCCGCTTCTACATGTCCATCCACTTTTGAATTAGCCATATATCCCCCACTTGCCCATCCCATATCAAATAAACGTAGCGATCCAGAAGAAGACAAGGTCTTATCCTCTTTAATATGAATATTCCGCATGGGAGCAGCCTGTGAGACAGCCCACACATTTTCATCTTTCGCAATGCCTTTTCCTGATTGATTTAATGAACCTAATGTGGGGATGATAGAGACATTTTCAATTGAACGCCAAAAATTGTTCAAGGCTCCAGGGCCTTGATCCACCGGTTGTGTATTAGGATCGTCCTCTGTTCTCACAGCTCCAATAATAGTCACATCATCCGGTGAGCCACCTAATCCCAAAACTTGCGTATAATATCCAACTTTAACATCAACGTGATAGATTCCCGGTTTAAATAGTAGAGCGTAATGTTGATCGCCGAAATGATTGTTGAGTTGTTGATTATAAATCGTGTTAATTTTTTTTTGTATTTCGGAATCCCCTTGGCTTTCGTCAAATATGTAAACAAATTGTCCAAAAAGACTAGAATCTTGGCTCTTAATAGCATCTACAGAACCTTTATTTGATTTTAAATTAATTGATTGTTCGCTTTCATTATCAGCTATCAAGGAATCATTAGTTGAAGTTTTTTTAACAGCAAATGTGGATAATTTGATATCAGCGTAATTTGCAACAAGGCATAAACCGGCACAAAGCATGATGATAATAAAATTTTTCATAAAAAAGATGACTCCTAAATTTTGATAAAGCTCAAAATTTAGGCTAGCGTTTTTAAAAAAATTACACAAGTTCTAATACGTTTTAGATATAAATGTAAATTTATTTAATCTAAATTTTCAATACTTTAAATTTCCTCTGAAGGAATCCACCGATTACAGCACCTGAAACAAATGCTGCAAATACTTCTCCTGGTACAAACACATTTGTACTTAAGAAGGATTTTTTTGCCATCACTAGTGCTGCAAGTCCTAAATATCCCGAAAAAAATGCTATTGCTTTTTCTGTTTTTTCATTATCTGTGCCTATCAATAGTGGCACTGCCATAAACGCCCCCGCTGACATCGCAAATGTCATTTTTGCTAAACCGGTCTCAGCAATTTCTGCTGCTATTTTACTGAGTCTTAGCTGCCCAAGGTCTTTCATTTCATTGTTTTTTGTAAATTCTAAAGTTGCTCCCATTAACGATGCTACTAATGCATTTCTCCCTACACTTTTTAATTCAGCACTAAAAGTCATAAAAAACCTCATTGTTAAATTTATTTATTTAAAGCATCTCTCGCTATTTCCTAGATGCTATCCATCCCTTTTCCAAGAAACTATAGCAATTAAATCAATTTTAGATACTTTTTTCTAGGCCTTCATGAAAAAAATAGTTTCGTATTATTTGGAGGAGTTTTTTTATACTTTGCATACATAACGGGTAAGGCTAAAACAAGCAAGCTGATGGACATTTCAAGGCGCCACGAGATAGTACAAGCTTGGGGATTAACAAAATGTTTCGAACAATACATTTTGCTACACTGTCTAAAAATAAGGTTCTTGGATAGATTTGGGGGCAGGTTTTCTTAGGATTTTATACTTTTTAGAGGTAAAAGGGAAACGCAGAGGCGGAGAGAAACGCAGAGACGCTGAGAGCTAAATTGTTTAATAGAATAAATCATAGTTTAGAGAAAGATCGGAAAATTATGAATCCTGTTTATCTTAAGATTTATAAGTTCGACCTACTATTTTTTAAACCCTCTAATCTGAAAATTACTTATAAAAATTTTAGTTCTCTTCGCCTCCGCGTTTTTCCCCGCCTTTGCGTTTCCCCTTAAACTTTAAATACATTAAAGCGGGACGAAATGGGCTGGCCGGTTAAAGCCATTTTTACCGATCTTTTAATAACTTATATTTTCTCTGAACAAATCCACCAACTAACGCACCCGTTACGAATGCTGCAAATACTTCCCCGGGCAAAAACGTATTAACGCCTAAGACATTTTTTTTTGTTAACACTAATGCTGAAAATACTAAACTTCCACCCAAATATGCCATTGCTTGTTCTGTTTTTTGAGTATTTGTGCCTAAATACAGTGGAGCTGCAGCCATCGCTCCCGCTGCCAAGGCAATTGTCATTTTTGCTAAACCCACTTGTGCAACTTCGGCCACTATTTCACTTAATCCTATCAACCCAAAAGCTTTGATTTTTTTATTTGATGTTAATTCAAAAGTTAATCCTAAAAGCGATCCGATTAATGCATTTCTCCCTACACATTTTAACTCAGCACTAAAAGCCATAAAAAAACTCATTGTTAAATTTTTGTTAAATTCTTCTCAAGATATTCAGGACATGATCCATCCGTTTCCCAAGAAACTATAGCAATTAAATCAATTTTAGATACTTTAAAATTGTATCAAAAAGCAATTAATCACCTTCCCTCCGGTAGCCCTTGATTCGCGTAAAAAATTTTTATTTATTAAAAAAAAGTTGCCTCAAATAAGGTATCCAGGGCGAGACGCGCTGGCTACCCTATTTTGGGCGCAATAATTTAAAAGCTTATAGTGTATGAGTCGCACGAACCTGTATAAATTTATTAAAGCATTTTAACACCCCAGAAGATTTAGCTCACTTTTTTAAACTATGCAAATTTGGGCTTAAGCGATTGGAAATTTTATTTTATCTTTAAAGATTATTGTGAAGAAGATCCAGATAATTTATAGAATGTGTCTTAAAAGCTGATGTCAGTGTGCTAAAAGCTCTATTGGATAAAGAAAAGGACATTCAAGCTAACTAATGCACTCGCCTCAAAAATCTTTGAGGCTAGTATCCTAACAAAATCATTTCTTGACGATATTTCTCACTTCGGATAAAACACGAGATCTTATTAACAAACAAACCCGTTATGGAGTGTTGCCTGTGAAAAAGATACTCTTTATTTTATTGACCGGTGCGGCTGTACTTAGTTCTAGTCTAAAAGCTGATATCGATTTTCAAGATGTTGGACCTACAGATATTGTTGGTGTGAGGGAAAGCGATGCGCGTGGTCCCTTCAAGATAGAATTTACTTTTGATGCTGTTGGAAGGGGAAAAATGAAAGACAGCGATCATCGTATACAATTTGCCACAGCTGAAATAGAGCTGAGTGCAGTATTTTACCATGACGCTTCTATAGATGAAGGTGCTAGCATAGGTTTAAGCTATGAGCGATCGCGAATTGACTGGAATCGTAATCCCTTCTATAGACAAAAAGATTTTGATGTAGCTAGCTTGAATGTTGCCTTTTCTTCAAAACGCCTTTGTGATTGGTTATGGAAAGGTCAATTGACTGCAAATTTCGATAATTTAAAGCATTGGAATTTTAACGAATACATGAACTATGACATGTTACTATGGGGAAGATATGACTACAGAAATGTAGGAATAAACTTGGGCGTTCTAGCTCTCACAGGGATGAAGATTGATAGGGTTTATCCAATCATAGGCGTCGATTGGAAATATGGTGAAAAATGGATCATTAATCTTGTTTTTCCTATGAATGTTTCTGTGGTTTACAACATTACTCAACATTGGGCCGCAACAGTTGCAGCAAGATTGTTTTACGAAAGACATAGGCTAGCACATGATGAAGTACTAAAAAAGGGGCTCATCGTCTATACCACAACTGGTGCGGAATTTGGAGTTAACTATACCCCTAATGCTAAGTTATTTGCTAATTTACACTTAGGCTATGATGCGGGAGGCCGATTCAAAAGAGCCAATAGGCATTATAATAACAAGCACCATTACAAAATTGAAGGTGCTCCCTATGCAGGCTGCCAGCTGGACTATGCATTCTAAAACCCTTCAGGATTTAAATTATGCTGTCCATTTTTAGGCAAAAAAAAATTCAAACCTGCGTACTTCTTTGCCTTGCTTTCACAAATTTAGGAATGTGTGATGAGCTCTGTGCAGATTTATCGGTAATCCTTAATTTCGAAGAGGCATATAACTATGCTCTTTTAAATAATATAAAAACGATGGCCACAGAAGTCGATGCGGATATAAGACAGGCTGAAAGAAGACAAGTTGGATTATATCCAAATCCTGAGTTCAATATTTCATTGGATGGTCCATCTAACGGAACTAGCTGGAATAGTAGTGGTAATGACATTTCAATCGGCATCACTCAACTTTTTGAGCTTGGCGGCAAACGGAAAGCAAGAATTCATGTTGCAGAAGCTGCTCAAGATGAAACAAATTGGAGTTTAGAAATTGCAAAGTGCGATCTCTATGCTGAAGTTATGCATGCTTTTGTAAATACTGCTGTAGCCCAGGAAAGATTGATTTTAGCCAAGGATTTTCAAGAAATTGCCGAGCAATCTCTTAATTGCATTACGTGCAAGACAAGTTGCGGTAAAGCTCCACTCCTTGACACAAAAAAAGCTGAAATCTCCTTAAAAATGGCCAAAATCATTTTTAATAAGCGCCTTTCTGAGTTACAAAGAACAAAAATTCAATTATCCTCTCTCTGGAATTCAAATGAACCTCAATTTGAGCGTGTTGAATTTAAGCTATTCGCTATTGAACCTCCATTGCCCTATCATCAACTTGCAGAAGAAATAGAAAATAACCCTGAACTTGCAAGAGCTCATGCAGAAGTTTCAAAGGCTTGGAAAATTATAAAATTGGAGCATGCAAAGCGCATTCCCAATATGGCAATTTATGTTGGGGTTTCCACTTCGCGCAACTTTCACGATCCAGCTCTTAGTTTAGCCGTAAATATTCCTTTGCCAATTTTTGATAGGAATCAAGGAAATATTGAACGGGCAGATTTCGAATTAAATCAGGTCATGCTCAAGCAAGTCGACCTGATTAACAAGCTTAAAGTTCGCCTTAAAGTTGTATATAGAGAATGGAATACTGCTTATTTACAGGTAGCTGATCTTAAAGAGATTATAGAAACATCCGCTACTGACGCATTTAAATTAGCAGAAGAACGCTATGCTATAGGTAATAGCAGCTTTCTGGATTTTTTGGATGCCAGAGCAACATTATTTATGATTAGACAACAGTATTTAGATGCCGTTGAGGAATATCATCATAAGCAGACTGAAATTATACAATTATTAGCCAAATGCTGTTCAGAAGTTATTAATGGATAAGGAAAAGCATGAGAAAGAAAATTACCACAATCATTACTGTAGCAGCTTGCGCCCTCTCTGCATATGCCTTTTGGAACATTGAAGTCCCAATGGATGGAGATGATGAGCATCATGAACACCATGACCACGATGAGCATGGTCATGAACATGACCATGCGAATGAAGTTGTGGAAATAACGCCGGAACAACTTAAAATCCATGGTATAGAAATTCGCACTGCCACTGCGGGGCGTCTTCAACAAAGTATCAAAACTCCTGCCAAAATCGTTGTTTGTGCTAACAGCATTGCGCACATTTACCCTAAGGTTGCCGGATCGGTAGTAGAAATTTATAAAAATTTAGGACAATCGGTGAGCATGAATGAAACTTTAGCTTCCATTGGTAGTAGGGAGATGGCTGAAGCAAAAGCTAAATATTTAGCAAATAGCAATAGAAATCAACTTTCAGAAGGAAATTTTCAAAGAGAAAAGAACTTACATGAAAAAAGAATTTCAGCATCGCAAGAATTTTATCAATCACAAAATGCCAGGGAAGAATCGTTAATCGAGCTGGAACTTTCGCGCCAGAATTTATATGCCTTAGGCTTATCTGAACAGGAAATTGAACAAGTAAAATATGACTCTCCTGATCTATTAAGAATCTATGAAATGCGTTCGCCCATGGCCGGAAAAGTGATTGCGCGGCATGTGACTTCAGGAGAATTGGTTGCTATCGACCATGAAGCTTTTATTGTGGCTGATCTGGATAAATTGTGGGTAGAAATTAGCATATTTCCTCAAGATCGTTCACATGTTAAAGAAGGTCAAAACGTGGTTATTTCGACGCATGATGGCAAAACAGCAAAAGCAACACTTGTATATTTAAGCCCTATCCTTGATGAAGAGACCCGCACTTCTACGGCAATCGCAGAAATTGATAATCGTTCGGGAAAATGGTTTCCAGGAATGTTTGTTGATGCTGAATTGACAACATCCGTAGTCACTGCGCCGCTAGTGGTCCCAAAGGAAGCAATTCAAAATATAGAAGGGGCTGATGCTCTTTTTATCCCTGTAGCAGAAGGCTTTTCTGTCCGTCCTGTCAAAATAGGCAAATCAGATGCACACCAATGTGAAATTCTCGAAGGATTAGCTCCTGGAGAGACATATGCTTGTAAAAATACATTTTTATTACGGGCCCAACTTCAGAAAGACGAAGCAGAACATTCGCATTAAGGTTTAAATAGCATTTATGATCGATAAAATTCTTAATTTCTCAATTCAACATCGCATTTTTGTTGTCCTCCTTACTGCTGTTATAGCGGGATATGGATTATTTTCTTTGAAAAATCTTCCTATCGATGCTGTACCTGACATTACGAATAATCAATTGCAAATTAATACATTGACTCCGTCCTTATCCCCTATAGAAGTTGAAAAACAAGTTACCTACCCCATTGAAAATGCTTTAGCGGGTATCCCCGGTTTAGAGAGCACGCGCTCGATCTCGCGTAATGGCTTTTCGCAAGTTACTGCTATTTTTAAGGACTCGGTTAATGTGTATTTTGCCCGTCAGCAAGTTAATGAACGGCTAACTGAAGCTAAAGAGGTTCTTCCCCCTGGTGCTGAGCCGAAAATGGGTCCAATTTCTACGGGACTTGGTGAAATTTATATGTGGACTGTTGAGTTCGACCATCCGCATGGAATTGGGGCTTCTATTTCGAATGGCAAACCAGGATGGCAATCTGATGATCGTTATTTGACACCTGAAGGCCATATGCTGGCAACGGATGCTGAAAGAGCTTCATATTTGCGCACCGTCCAGGATTGGATTATTAAGCCTCAGTTAAAAGGCACGCATGGGGTTGCAGAAATAGATTCTATCGGTGGGTATATTCGGCAGTATCATGTAGAACCTCAATTTGAGAAGATGCTTGCCTTAGATATTAACTTTAGCGACATAGCTGAGGCTTTACAAAAAAATAATCTTAGTGTTGGCGCTGGATATATTGAGTATAATAGCCAATCTTACCTCGTCAAAGGCGATGGCAGAATAGAAAGCCCTGAAGAGATTGAAGATGTAGTTATCGACACACGCAAAGGCGTACCTATTAGAATTAAGGATATTGGCAGCGTAGCGATCGGAAAAGAATTGCGCACGGGCAGCTCGAGTGAGAATGGGCAAGAAGTTGTAATTGGTACAGCCATGATGTTGATCGGCGCAAACAGTAGAACCGTTGCTCTGGCCGTCGACGAAAAAATGCAAATTATCAATCAGACACTCCCCCCAGACATTAAAGCTAAAACTGTTTTAAATCGAACTAAGCTCGTCGATGCCACAATCCATACTGTCACAAAGAATCTCTTAGAAGGAGCTCTTTTAGTAATTGCAGTTCTTTTTATGATGCTAGGAAATTTAAGGGCAGCCTTTATTGCAGCCATGATTATCCCTTTATCAATGTTAATGACTGCCATTGGAATGGTCCAAACAAAAATTAGTGGAAACTTAATGAGCCTCGGTGCTCTTGATTTTGGCTTGATTGTTGATGGAGCAGTGATTATTACTGAAAATTGCCTCCGAAAACTTTCAGAAAAGCAAAAAATTGAAAAGCATGAACTAACTTTATCTGAAAGATTATATGAAGTAGCCTTGGCCACCAAAGAGATGGTCCATCCAACGGTTTTTGGACAAGCGATTATTTTAACTGTATACATTCCCCTGCTCACTTTTTCAGGTGTCGAAGGCAAGATGTTTGAGCCTATGGCTATGACTGTAATTTTCGCTTTAATAGCCGCTTTTATATTGTCCCTCACCTTTATCCCAGCTATGATTGCCTTTTTTGTGAAGCCAAAACTTGAGGAAAAAGAACATTATGTGATGAATCGCGTTAAAAATGCCTATGCCTTTTTGCTCGAGAAAGCTCTTAAATTTCCTGAACAAATTGTTGGCATTAGCTCTGTCGTTGTGTTTGCTTCTTTCTTATTGTTTTTCCGCTTGGGACAAGAATTTGTGCCAACTCTTGATGAAAAAGACATTGCTCTTCATGCAGTGCGCATTCCAAGCACATCATTAACTCAATCCACAGCTATGCAACTTGATGTTGAAAAGACATTAACAAGTTTTCCTGAAGTTGCATTTGCTTTTTCAAAAACAGGAACCGCTGAATTAGCCTCCGATCCAATGCCTCCAAACGTTTCCGACACTTTTGTCATGTTGAAACCACAAAACGAATGGCCCAATCCTGCATTGAAAAAGCTCGATTTGATTGAACAAATCGAAACAAAGTTAAAAACACTTCCCGGGAATAATTATGAATTTACTCAACCAATTGAAATGCGATTTAACGAATTAATTGCCGGAGTGCGCAGCGATGTAGCCGTAAAGGTTTATGGGGATAATTTTGATCTCTTACAACAGACTGCAGAAAAAATCGCTGGCGTTTTAGGGACTATTAAAGGGGCTGCCGATATTAAAGTTGCCCAGACTGATGGTTTACCCACCATGGAAGTAAATATTAATCGAGCAGTTGCCAAACGACTGGGTTTAAATATGTCGGACATCCTCAATGTCATTCAAATGGCAGTGGGTGGAAGCCCGGCTGGCGTGCTTTTTGAAGGTGACCGCCGCTTTGATATTATTGTGAGACTCCCCCCTCATGTACGTGAAAATCCTTTAGCACTTGAAAACTTACCCATCCCCTTGCATCGTCATGGCGATGATAAAAAAGGTAGCTACATACCATTAAAAGAAGTAGCTACTCTTACAATGACTGAAGGCTTAAATGAAATTACCAGGGAAAATGGCAAGCGCGTAATTATTGTACAAGCAAATGTGCGCGGCAATGATCTTGGCTCATTTGTTTCTAAAGCAAAAGAAAAGATTGCTCAAAAAGTGAAGATTCCTCCGGGGTATTGGCTAGAATGGGGTGGACAATTTGAGAATCTACTTTCTGCCCGTAATCATTTAATGCTTGTTGTGTCTATGTGTTTCGGACTTATCTTAGTGTTGTTATATACTTCACTAAAATCAATAAAAGAAGCATTGATTGTTTTCAGTGGCGTACCGATGGCTCTAACCGGTGGTATCGTGGCCATTTGGCTTCGCGATATGCCCTTCTCAATTTCTGCAGCTGTTGGTTTTATTGCTTTATCTGGTATTGCTGTATTAAATGGACTCGTCATGCTAACTTACATCAATCAATTGAATGCGCAAGGTTTTAACTTAAAGCACTCAATTACAGAAGGTGCTCTAACACGTTTAAGACCAGTTTTAATGACAGCTTTAGTAGCCTCATTAGGCTTTGTACCAATGGCCCTGGCAACCGGCACAGGGGCAGAAGTGCAGAAGCCTTTGGCGACGGTGGTGATTGGTGGGCTGTTTAGTTCAACGTTGCTAACTTTATTTGTCTTGCCCTCATTATGCCAGCTCTTTCTAGTAAGCAAGAAGGAAGAAGAAATAAACGTGCCAACTTAATGACAAATAAGTCAACACAAACGCTATAAGACACAAAGATTGAACGCGTAGAACAAAACTAAAAAAACTATAAGATGAAATTCTCATTAAATAATATTAAAAGTCTCTACAATGATCGAGTAGGAGGGAGCTTTCGCTCCCGTCCTCTCACACCACCGTACGTACGGAACCGTATACGGCGGTTCATGATCACTGTGACCTAGCACATAC
>JACDGH010000355.1 GCA_013815395.1 Parachlamydiaceae bacterium | reverse complement strand
ACTGTTAAGCGCGTTTGGCTATTCGAGCTATTCTGTTGAGGAAAAACTGAGGAATCCCAAACCACTCCTAAGATTTTTTCTTGTTCCCGTGAAGGGATAAGATAGCCAAATCCGGAATATTTCAATACCGACTGCGACCAACCTAAATTCACGACAGCTACGGAAGCTGTAGAAACCTCTGGAAGTGATGTTTGCATAGATGGGAAAGAGTGTTTAAGTAAAGAAATAGTCGCTTCTGCCGGCAAGGCTATAAATACCCTATCGGCTCTTAAATTCTTTCCATCAGCTAAAAAAACCTCTATTTCACCAGAAAGCACTTTTAAAGTAGTTGCACTAGAGTTGAATTGTAGATGCTCGTGCAATTTACTAGAGAGCCGTGCAACCAAAGTTTCCATCCCTTTCTTAAAAGAAAATATAGGAGAGCTTTTCATCGCTTGCACAAAGGGAGAATGCGTTGATTTTGAAGAAGTGCGGTCGAATAACATGCCTTTGGTCAATGAACCATACGTTTGCTCCCATTGATACAACTGGGAAAAGCAGGAGCGCACTGAAAGTTGACGTATATCCCCGGCATAAATTCCTGCCACGAGTGGGTCAATGAATTGTTCGGCAATTTTTGGAGAAAGACGGCGCGCAAAAAAATCATAAATGGATTCATCTACATATTTTTCGGGTGTCTTGCGCCACTCATTAAATAGGGACAATAAAGTGCCGCGCATTACGGGCGAAAATAATAATGACAGGAAGCTTTGAGGTAGGCATTGTAATTGCTTATCAGCATACAAATACCGCTTGGTGGCATCCGGCGAGGCAGCTATCACTTCACCTTGTAAGCCTAGCTCTTCGATCAACTCAAGAGTAGCTATGCCCGCGCCTTTAGTGCGACAGCTGCGTGGTCCTTCTTCAAAAAGAAAACCCTGCTGTTGAGTGGTGCAAATCCATCCTCCAGCACGGGAACCTTTTTCTATCACTGTTAAACGAATTTGATCCTGATATCTTTTTTTAAGGTACCAAGCCAAAGCTAAGCCACTTATACCCGCCCCTAAAATGACAAAATGTTGTTTTGTCATAGATCACATGCTCTTTACACAATCAACGAGCTCTCTAACAGCTTCAACAGGCACACCAGGCGTGATTCCATGTCCAAGATTAAATATATATCCAGGGTCACCTTGCATCGATTTAAGCAAATTGGTTACTTCTTTGCGAATAACAGGTAATGGGGCATATAAAATATCAGGATCGAGATTACCCTGTAAGGCTATATTCTGCGGAAGAGCCTGCCTCACTTTGGATGGATGGCAATGCCAATCTAGACTAATAGCACTTGGTTGAATTTCGGCCAGTTCGGGGGCAAAGATCGAAGAACCGCGACAAAATACGATCACAGGCACTCTTGACTCAACTTTACGCACGATTTTTTCAAGATAGGCCAACGAAAATTCGCGAAATTGTCCTGGAGCTAGCACGCCGGCCCAAGAATCAAACACCTGCACAGCCTGCACACCTGCATCTGCTTGCATAAGCAAATAGTCGATAGCATCATCTGCCAAACGATCCAGCAATTTATGAAAACTTATCGGATCACGCAACATCCATTCTTTGGTTTTGCGTAAGTCGCGACTGCTCTTTCCTTCAATCATGTAGCTAGCGACAGTAAAAGGCGCTCCGCAAAAGCCCAATAAAGGCACATCCAGCTGGGGACGAAGTAAAGCGATCCCTTCGGCTACGTAATTTAACGCCTCCCGCATATTAACAGCAGGTAAAGCATCCACGTCTGCCGCTGTGTTTAAAGGACGCTCAATGATGGGTCCGACTCCATCATCGAATCTGAGACCTACCTGTAAAGCTTCAGGGATGACTAAAATATCCGAAAACAAAATAGCCGCATCCATGCCAAAAGAACGGATGGGCAGCAAGGTCACTTCGGCCACCAGTTCAGGATTATGACACATCTCTAAAAAAGAATATTTAGTTCTAAGCGCGCGATACTCAGGCATGTAACGGCCTGCCTGGCGCATCAGCCAGACAGGGGCACGTCCTTGATTGCGGCATTTTAAAGCTTGTAGAAGAAGTTGATTCATTCGTCCCTTATTAGTTATAAGATGCGTTCAAGGATAGATTCCACAGTAAAGCCAAATTCTTGGGCCAGCTCTTTCTGTGGAGCCGAGGCACCAAAGCCTTCCATGC
>JACDGH010000069.1 GCA_013815395.1 Parachlamydiaceae bacterium | reverse complement strand
GCAGAACGAGCGATACGCGAGGATTATTTTTAAAAGCTTTAGCAAATGCTTCTAAAACAATTTTGGGATTTTTGTTAGCTGATGCATCGCCAAAAATAAATTTTTTGAAGGGTTGTTTAGAACCTGAATAATCAAGATAAGGTTTCAATATCATTGGAATAGGTAAAACGAAAACAGGAATTGTCACCCCACAGTCTTGATAAACCTGCACCAGAAATTTATCTGGGACAACAACAGCATCGAATTCATTATTTAATATTGTGACCCACATAGAGGGAATTTTCGTTGTTTCTAACATTGTATAGGCCAGTTTAACTATACTATCTTTTGGCACTTGATCGGCAGGTTTTCTACATATATCCCAAAGCGTATCAGTCAGCAAAGCAACTCTGCCAGGCTCTTGATCAGGATTATTTATAATATTAAACACGGATTGAGACAGTTCCTTGTGAGAATAGTCACAATTACTTAAAGTATCGATAAAGTTTGTCGAAACACTGTCTCCTAAACATTCACAAATATTTAATGGAACTTTTCCTATCCCCCCTTCTGGCTCAAAAAAGCCTATAATTGTCAAATCAGGCGCACTGAAGGAAGGAACAGCCTCACCCAAAAGAAAGGCTAGAATCATAAGCCTAAAATAATATCCTAATTTTAACATAAAATCCTCAGTCTGTAAAAAATAATATCTCGATACATTGACACACATAAATTTCGACTAAGCAGGAAAGCAAAGAAATTTAAAAAAAGTTCTTCTACCTTTTTCAATACGCACAATTGCTAAGAAAAATATTTCCTTATTAGGTGAAAAAAAAATGCTCTAGGTCGAGAAAATACGTTGTTAAGGTCCACTAAAGGCAGAACCGTACTAGAAATAAGAAAAAAAGTACAGTTAAATAAACTTTTCGAGAAAGCAGCATATGAATAGTATCCTTGTATATATGAAGCAAAATTCAAGGACTAAAAAAATTTTCTAAGTAAAATGAAAAAATTAAAACTGATGAATTAAAGTAAATTATCGTTTTCTTTGTAATTATTTATGTCATTCCAACTTCTTGCTACCGTAGGCGCAAGAAATTGCAATAACATGAATAATTTCTTTTTTATAAGATTAATAGACCATTTGAAAGAAAGGGGACAGAAAAAAATCGAGTTGATAAAATATATACTTACAAGTACACTTTTATTGAAATGATATTTTTACAAAATTCAACCTCAGGCTTTCAATGAAGATAAAGTCAATCTTTACAACTCTCGTATATTCTCTTAGTTTTTGCTCTTCCAATTTCACTCAAGCATTAGATCTTCCTCCCAATGAAGAATATTTATCTAATCGTCTTCTCAAAATCGATCGAAGATATTCTTCATTTTTATTGGTTTTGGATCTTCTCAAACATCGCCAAGCTAAAGTATTAGTCGAAACTGGAACAGCAAGAGATGGCGATAAGAATTTTTCAGGAGATGGGGGATCGACTATTATCTTTGGTGATTGGGCAAGTCAAAATAATGCTTTGTTATTTACAGTTGATATAAGCTCTCAAGCAATTGAAAATGCACGAATCTCCACAATAAAATTTACCGATTCTATTATTTTTTGTTGCAGCGATTCTATATCTTTTTTGAAAGACTTTAATCAGTCTATTGATTTCTTATATCTAGATAGCTTTGATTACGATTTTAATAATCCCTTGCCTTCACAACAACATCATCTATATGAAATCATGGCTGCATATCCAAAATTGCACGCGGATAGCATTGTAATGGTAGATGATTGCGATCTACCCCATGGTGGAAAGGGTAAATTTATCATAGAATTCCTATTAGAAAAAGGATGGACGATTATTTATGAAGGTTATCAGACAATTTTAGTAAAAAATATTTTGTGAAAAAAATTACTCATTTGCTACAAAAAAATTTCTTGTGGTTGATAGTTATTAGTATCAACAGATGTGCGAAGTTTATTTATTTCATTAAGATACACCTAAATACATTCGAAAATCAGAATTTTGGCTTTGAGAAATCCCATACTTTCGACGATCAAAATCAACCCAATATAGGTCCATGGGTTCGATTTTGATCGTCGAATGTTGGATGATTTTTCTTTGCCAAAAACCGATTTTTTTGAATGCGCTTTGGTAAAAACAAGATGGGCTCTTTATTATAACCTATCCTCAATCAAGATGTTTAATAAGGAAAAAACTTTGACTATCGTTTTAAAATGATTGAGTTAACTTTTTTTAAAAACAAAGTTAAAAATGCGCGATGCGTGTTTATCACTTTTTGCCCATTTTTACTCACATTTTTCACCTTCTGACTAGTAAACCGTTACACTTAAATTGTTCATTATAGCTTGCGTAAAAATTTCCGGGATTGCAACAAAAAAAATGGGTCCATATTGACTAATATGGACCCATTTTTTTTGTTGCAATTCCAGGATTTTGATGCAGCCAAAACGGGTAATTGAAGGGAATCGTGTACTAGATCGGATCCTTAATTAAATTTGTATCTTTAACTATTTGCTTCCATTCGGGTCCGTTGTAATCAACGTTTCTTTCAGTAGGAAGATAATAATTTAAAATTCCTTCTTCATTCCATACTCCCCCGTGCACCTCAAGGTTATGGTTAATGACGACAAGCTTTAAATTCAATAGTGGATATTTAAATCTAAATAGGTCTCTGATTAATAACGCCTCCTCTCTTGTAGCTTCAGATCTTATGAGAACAACAGGCTTGTCAGAAGACAAAACTGCTATAAATCTATTTATTCTTCTATTATATTTTTCATAATTCCATTGCAGTTCACTTTCTTTTTCTGATGAATAGTTTTTTTCAAGATCTGCTTCAGGATAATAAGCTTCTTTTAGAGAATTTGGGAAATCATGAACGAAGGCAATACCTGTGTAAACGTTAGTCACACCAGCTATATATTCAGGTGAGAAATAATTTAAGAAATCTTCATTGATTACTTTGATTAAACTTGCAGTCGGACTAATAACCCAATCAAATGGATAGGCTTCTTTTCTAATTCCATAATGCTTTAAAGCCAAGGCCACATAACACATTCCGCCAATACTTATTGCAATTGGAGTTTCTTCATTTATTTCTAATATAGGTGTTTCGATCTCAGATGCAAAATTATGAGTAAAAATACTGCATGAAAAAAATAAAATAAGAAAAACTCTTAGGATATTGTGAGAAAATATTTTTGTTTTAAACCCTTTTTTTGCGTCATCACTCAAGCTGCAATTTTCATCAATTTTCATAAAATTCCTTTAGGTTATCTTCTTAAGAGAATATGTATTCTAAATACATAAAGTTATTATGACAATGATTTTTTGACCATTAAGAGAATTTTCAAATGTTTCCTAAAAGCTTACCGAAAAATTTTGAAGAATTAGTCCCTATGTGTATGTTCTAATTTTGTTAGAAGATTTAACAGCGTATTATTTTTAAAAGATGATAAATTTAAATTTTTTAATATTCGTTGTTTATTTGTAGTAGAAATTTATTTCTTTTCCTAAAACTTCATTTTTATGATATAAGCATTTTCTTTCTTCAATTTTTTACAATCAAGGAGATGTTATGAATAAAAAATGGAATATTTTATCTTTAAAGGTATGTCTAGGAGCTGCTTTATTATTAATTTCACCCATCTTTGCCGTAAGTGATCTGCATAGAGATAAGCCTCAAAGCCTATATGCAAATGATCTTTTTTTTAATCATTTGCTTAATCAAGTTCATTCCTGCGTTGACTACAATCAGAATATCGGCCCTAAAAAAGAAGTTCATCAACTTCTTGATCAATTAGGTGATTGTCAATATGTATCTCAGGTTGGTAAGGGGCATTTTAAGACTAAATTTCTTTTGGCTCAACAATGCATAGAACATGTGTTAAGTTGTTCAGAGATACTAGGAGAGATTACAAACTTAGTCGGCGTTAGCCACATGCCCATACCTACCCCTCTTTTATGCATAAACCTGGGGGATTCTTCACTTGGTGATCCACTAGATACATCGATTGCAGGAAATGAACATCAATTACTAACTCTAAGACCGCGCGCGCAAATGGTTCGCGACTACTTGGTAAATGGTGGGGTGCTTTTTGTAACTTATCCAAAATTAGGATTTGAAATGATTTCTTTGAATCAGAGAAGTTATTATTTATCAACCGTCGAAAAATATTCCGAAGTTTTATTTGACACACCTTTAGATTGCGATTCGATGGATCCTAATTTGATGGGTGCGACGTATGCTTTTAAGCATAATAATGAGTGGTACATATTTTCAATGAAAGCGAGCGAAGCTCCAAATCCAGATACAAATTCTGAATGGGCTCTATGGTTAGGTAAAATCAGTCAACCGCATATTTTAGAACGTGTTAACATGATTAGCAACTATCTTTTAGAAAATAAAGGCCCAAATATTAAGCAATTTATCTTAAAAAGTAGAAGCTAAATTTTTTAATGCTCAGTCCAAAATTATTTTGGAAAATAATTTAAAAAATGACTTTCTAAACATTTTTTAAATTCTGAGCTCGTTGGCTTGCGGAAAGCAGGGGCGAGAAACTCCGACTACCTTGGTTTGAGCGACCAAGCCAAGGTGGTCAGGGCTTTGCCAAACGCAAATTGTCTTTTTCAACTCCATCTTGTCAAACTCTACAGGGATTAAGTTGAAAAAGATGCTTTTTTTATATCATAGAATGGATCCCTTCTTTAGGACCTGTTGGTAAAAACTTTCGTAGGCAAGCACAATTTTTGCGGGGGAAAATTTACTTGCAGCTTGACGCCGGGCCTCCCTGCTAAATGAGTCATATAAGACATTATCTTTAAGCAAATGTAACGCACGTTCTGCCATTTTCTTTGTATCGCCCATATCAACCAAATATCCTGTCTTACCCTCATCAATAACTTCCGGAAGACCACCTACCCGCGAAGCGATCACAGGAACCCCATAGGCCAAAGCTTCAAGGGCTGCCAGACCAAAACTTTCTTGCGAACTGGGCAAAAGAAATAGATCTCCGCTAGCTATATAAGGATCTATGTCGCGACTCCTTCCAATAAAATAAACTTCGGAAGTTAACTTATTATCATTCACAAAGGCGCGCACGGCCTCAATTTCTTCGCCCGATCCCAGAAACAGCATCTTGCATTGGACTTGTTTAAGCACTTCTATAAAAATGCGAACCACATCTAAAGGACGTTTAATGCTGCGGTAATTAGAGGAATGAATTAGAAGCTTTTCATTTCCTTTCACAAAGAGATGACGCAAAGGCTTCTCAAAACATTCCTGTTTAGGTACAAAAAAATTATGAATGACTTCCACTGGCTTGCAAATATCAAAGTAGTGACAGGTTTGATCTTTAAGGGACTGTGAGACTGCTGTAATGCCATCGCTCTGCTCAATGCTAAATTTTACAATCTTGAAATAAGCAGGATCTTTTCCCACCAAGGTAATATCGGTACCATGTAATGTAGTGACAATGGGAATCCGTTTTTGTTTTAAAAGTTGATTTGCTAAAAAAGCACTTGTGGCATGTGGGATGGCATAATGTACGTGTAGGAGATCTAATTGACAACTTTCTGACACTTCTGCTATTTTAACAGCAAGTGTTAATGCATAATCTGGATACTTGAAGAGATCATATTGATTAATTACGACTTCGTGAAAAAATATCTTATTTTCTTCCAATCGCAAACGAAAAGGGATATCATATGTTATGAAATGGATTTCATGGCCACGTAGAGCCAATTCATGTCCAAGCTCCGTCGCTAATATGCCACTACCACCCATGCTTGGATAACAGACGATGCCAATTTTCATTTCTTAACTCTTTGTTGCATAATAATATATTTTAAATTAGGTTATAGTCAATTGCAAGTGGATACTCATTTATGTCGAAAATATTGAAAAAAAGAATGAACAAACCAGGTCTTTCTCCTGGATCATTAGTTCACGTGGGTGAGCAAAACGTTGAAACTGTTACCATCACACTCATCGATTATGATGCCCAAAAAATCGTAGAGAAGAAAGGTGCTTCTTTAAAAGAGTGCATGATTTCATTAAACACTCCAACCTTAACTTGGATCAATGTTTGCGGTATTCACGATAGTACGACCATTGAAACCATTGGACGACATTTTGGATTACATCCTCTTATACTAGAAGACATTATGAACTCCGAACAACAATCCAAGCTCGATAATTATAAAGATACAATTTATATCGTGGCCCGACAACTCATCTATAATAATGAAAAGCAATGTGTTGAAGATGAACAAGTCAGTATTATTTTAGGAAAAAACTTTATAATTTCATTCTTAGAATCAAGTAACAATGTGTTTAATCCTATCTATAACCGCTTAAAAAATCCTAAAGGACGCATGCGGCAACGGGGATCAGATTATCTCTGCTATGCTTTACTTGACTGCTTAGTAGACAATTATTTTCTAATTTTGGAAAAAGTTGATGACCATTTAGAAAACTTGGAAGACGAATTATTTCATCGCTCTAATGACGACACACTTAAAAAAATGCACCACGCTAAACGTGAGCTTGTTTTGTTAAGAAAATCCGTGTGGCCGATGCGTGAAGTGATCAGCAATTTTCGCCGGATAGAATCTCCTTTAGTACAAAATGCCACCAAGCTCTACATTCAAGATGTTTATGATCATACCATTCAAGCCATTGACACCATTGAAAGTTTTCGCGACATTACTTCGGGCATGCTAGATATCTATTTATCTAATTTAAGCCAGCGCATGAATGAGATCATGAAGGTTTTAACGATTGTGGCCACAATTTTCGTGCCTTTAACTTTTCTTGCGAGCATTTATGGAATGAATTTCAAACATATGCCTGAACTAGAATGGGAATGGGGTTACTATTTTACATTGGGCTTAATGGCGATTATGGTTATTGGCATGCTCTATTTTTTTAAGCGCAAAAAATGGTTATAAAGAGATTTGGAGAACAATGACTGCATCCGTTGCATTTCACGCTAGCATTGAACGCTATAACGTTTTAAAAAATCCCACCAGCAAAATGAACGCATATTTTAAAAAGCATCCGGCTTTATATAAAACCGCTTTGCTGGTCAATCATGCTTTCCGCACCATTTCAATGGCCAGCTTTTCCCAAGCTCTACCTTTTACAGGCCCTATAAATACCGCGATTTGCTTTTCGACCTCATTATTTTATCGTATTTCTGTTGAAAAAAATTGCGCTTATAAATTTGCTTTACCAGCATTTGCAGGATCATTGACTATTCCCTTGGCCTATTCAGGATTGGAAAGTTTGATCAGCCGTACAGCTTTTATTTCACTAAGCGCATTTAGTCTTACAATGATAATCCTAATCCCACCATTTGCTTACCTTACCTATATTATTTTAACGGTCCAATATGATGTGGATAGCCAATATTAGATTGCTACTATAATTCCCTTGCAGTGCGACAAATAGTCATTACATCTTCCATTTCTATAGGATTTCCGGCAATCAATCCTTGAGCATATTCTTTTCCAATTAAGCCTCCCAAATAGGCAGCCTCGCGAAGCGCCCATTCTGAATAGGGGTAAGTTTTAAATTGGCTGGTATGAGCACTCATCATAGTGCTCCAAGCATTTACATGCTCTGTCACATCAATGAGAATTTGAGCTGCAATACCCGCGTGCGGCAGATAGTGCAAAACACCTTCAGGGATCCATATAGGCAATTCAGGTAGGATTTTTGCAAAGCGAGCGTATCTGCAGGCGTGACGCGTGATTAGCCCACAAGCTAGATGGTCAGGATGATTTTGCTCTCCTTTCCACATTGGGGCTAATATGAGCCGCGGTTTTGTTTTGCGAAAAAGAGCGACTAGTTTAAGCCTGTTTTGATAGCTGTCAAAAATATCACAATCGATAAAGTCCAAAACCAAACGTTCCGCACCAATTACTTTTGCAGCAGCCTGTCCCTCTTTTCGTCTAATTTCGGGGTTGCCATTTGTGCCCTTTTCCCCAGTGGTAAGATCAACAATAATAATAGAGTGGCCCTGTGCTGCCGCTTTCGCTAAAATACCACCACAGCCAAATTCAACGTCATCAGGATGTGCTCCAAGTGCTAAGATATCAACCATAAAACTAGGTTAGAGAAATTTGTTAGCCTATACCTAAACGCATTGGCGTCTCTCTTGCCCGAATCTATGCGATCCACCGCAAAAACGTCAAGAATAAAATTTACATCTGTTCTATTTTGTTATCGATATAGTTGGACAAATGTTGAAAATATTGGGGATATAAATTCAGGGTCCAAATCTTCATTTTTGCTGCCACCAACAGCAAATCGCCCTTTGCTATTTCGGAATTGCGCATACTCTCTTCTTTGACCAATTTGCCGACATCTAAATGAATGGGATGCAGGCCAACAAATCCTGTATTATACATGACACCATGGTCGTGATCGTAAATGCCTTTTTTATACTCAGAAGCATATAGATCAAATATGCTTCCGATGCGATCCTCCGCACTTGCAATATCGCCTTTATCCAATAATTCTTTAAGAACAACACGTAACGTAACCCCCCTTTCTTGTAGAATGAAAGGAATATTTGAAAGATCGATAGTGCGTTTTAAGCCAATTTTATCTCGAACAGTTACAGTGCGCGAGGGATTACCCGTGATGTTTAATTGGACGAACAACAGACCGCTTTCTTTTTTATGCATTTCATAAGCAGTTTTATACCCTTGGAAAACACCATATAATTTGCGTTTTTTACGAGCAACTTGCTTCTCTTTGAAGTCTTTTATAAATCCTACTGTCGGTAACAGGTCATGAAATAATGAGGGGCGCAAATGTTTAAACTTAAAAAACTTTATAACAAATTTTCCATCATCGCTGGCAAATGCATAAGATTGTGCTCCTTTGCCTAAATAAGCGAATTGCTGACTAAGTATTGTTGGTAATTGTTGCTCTTGCTTGGAATCTAAATGAGCGACTTCCCATTCTTTTTGATAGGGCATGTTATATGTGATATTTGAAAGGCGAAAATCATCAGTAGCGTTGAAATAAAGGCGCATTGTCCCATAGAGAAGCGCAAGGACAACCAGGATCAATAAAATGCGGCGGGTGGACTTTTTCATAATTATATTGTTTTCCTGCTGAACAAGTAAAAAAAGAAAGGGCTTGCAGAGCAGATTATAATATCATTAAAGAAAAAAAATAAAGAAAATAGTGACTTAAAATATCTGTATTTTTTTGATCCGCTCATCCTGTAATTTGGCCTTTAAACCACTCTCAATAATTTTAAGCGCTTCTTTTTTCTCCATGCCTCCTTCTAAACGAGTCATGAATTCTTCAGCCTTATCAATTCGTCGAATCCGCACCATTTTCTTGACAATCGCATTGATAGCGTCTTGTCTATAATCTACCTCAAGAATAGTAAATGCTAATTTCGATGCCTGATCAAACCTACCTTGTCCAGTTAATACGGCAACTATTAAACTTAAGGTATAAGCCTTTACATCGCTATCTTCAACATATTCATTCAATATTTTAAGTCCTTGCTCCAGCTCACCTTGCTTTACCATCCATAAAGACACCTCATGCAAGGCATGATTACGCAAGACACTGTCTTCCAGGTTTTTAGAAAAAGTAAAAGCTTTATTATGTTGCTTTTGGGAGAATAAAAAATCTACTATTTTAGATACTTCTTCGCGCCGATCACTCGTTGTTGGCAAAAGAGCAAAGAGCTGCATTGCTTTTTCAATATTCTTATGATTTAGACAATGTTGAATTAATATATTCAGACTTCTTGTTATATCATATAAATGTTTTAGCTTTAAGGCTTGGGCCTGGGCTTTTTCTGGTTTTCCTCTTTCAAGCAATAATCCCACTGTCGCATAAGAGGGTATCTGCAAATTACCTACATAATCGCGAAACAGTAGCCAAAGACTCTCCAAATCAATTTCGGGAATATCCGACCTTAGCTGTTCATTTTCAATGATTTCAGTAATTTCTAAATTATGTTTACCATCCTCAGATTTCAGCAAATCCACAATGACCGATTCCTCTAAGTTTAAAGGAAATGCGTGCTCGAGATTTTGCTCTACGTATATCAAAGCGGCCTCAAATAACAAAAAAACAGTTTTGGGATAACGATCTTCGAGCCTCCCTAAAGGTTTTTTGGCCATACGCGTAAAATAGGGTTTGGCAGCATGTGTTAGGCGCATATCTGCTGAAATAAAATCTTCAGAATCAACGATTAATGGCTTCATTTTTACCCCCCTTACATCTAATTATTTAATGCCAAATTTTAAAAGAACAAATTTAATCTCAAATCAATCCTAAAACGTAAATAGATTAATCTATGCAATTATCGTTCCAATTATAATAATAGATAATTATTAGAGATCACCAATATTAGAGTGCTATTATATTAGATTATATAAAAAATATGGTTCTTGGGAATTATGCCGACGTCGGCATAATCATGAGGTCGGCATAATGGGAAGAATTGGGGGCGGGATTTATTAGGGTAGTTTTTATACGTTTTAGAGGCTAAGGGGAAACGCAGAGACGGGGAG
>JACDGH010000354.1:1049-2201 GCA_013815395.1 Parachlamydiaceae bacterium | reverse complement strand
CATCCAGGCAATGCCCTACTATGATCAAATCGAATTTACCTTCAATAGTGAGTCTTTCTTTTATGCAATTCCAAGGGCGAATTGCAAGTGGCAAGCCGTATCTTCCGCAAATCTCTGCTCCAAGCGTTAGTGCTGTGAGGTTTTGATCTGTGGCGATCACTTCTTCAGCGCCATGACGCAGGGCTGCAAAAGCAAAGGGTGCTGGACCGCTGCAAACATCAAGTACGCGTTTGGGAGGATTGGGTAATTCTCCAATGAGCGATAGACCTTCTTGATAATGGATTACCCATTGATATAGGAGATAGGCGCCAAGTAATTCTCTATCGGCAAAGTAATCAACCCCAATAAGAGTTTTACCATCGGCAAATTTACTTTGCAGTTTTGTAATAGCTGCTAAAACGCTTTCAAATTCGAGCGTTTGCAATTTATCAGGTGGCCCGGAAATTTTATGAAAGCGCCTCCATATTCCGAGCAATATAGGAATAAGGGTTTCAAGGTCTGCAGAAGGTGATTTTTTTTTGCTTTTCATAATATTATTCGAAAATGAGCTCTTGTTCTCTTGGGGACAAAGGACGCCAGCTGCCTACGGGCAGCATGCCTAAATGCAATCCGCCAATGCGGATACGGATCAATTCCATGACTTTAAGTCCGGCAGCTTCCAGCAGCAAACGCACTTCCCGTTTTTTACCTTCTGCAATAGTGATTTTAATAGTACCACGGCGCACCTTTGTGACGCGTATTGGCTTAACAAAAATACCTTCCACTAAAGTGCCATTTGAAATAGCTGTTAGGTGGTCGTTGGTAATTTCGGCGTCAGTTTTCGCTAAATATTCTTTTTGGATGTCGGCTGAAGGATGGATGACGCGATTAGAAAAATGCCCATCATTGGTGACTAAAAGCAAACCTTGCGTATCTTTGTCGAGCCTGCCCACTGTAAAAAGGCGATGAGGGAGTTCGGCGAATAGGTCTAGAACAATATTGGTGCTATCTGTTTTTCGAGAAGTGCAAATATAGCCTTCGGGTTTATTCAGTATGTAATAGACTTTTTCTTCAGCGCCACTAATGGCTTTTCCATCGACCAAAATTTTATCATGATCGGAAACCATTGTTTGCGGCACTAGAACCTTAGTCCCGTTAACTGTGACGCGACCG
>JACDGH010000354.1:0-1039 GCA_013815395.1 Parachlamydiaceae bacterium | reverse complement strand
CGGCAAAGATTATTTCTTCACAGGCCCTTCTGGCAGCGACGCCTGCAGCAGCAAGGAATTTACTAAGTCTAATTTTTGAAGAGGCTTTGTCCATAAAAACTACAATTGTTGATGAAAGATGTTTTAGTTTAAATAAATTCTGATAAAAAAGCAATCAGAAAAAAATTGTATCTAAGTGATAAAATGGATATATTTTGAAATTTATGATTTCTTAACTTAAAAAAGGAGTTGCTATGTGTAAAGATGTTTTACAAGTTGCAAAGAGTTCAATCCTGTCATTTCAAAAATTTGCAAAAAGTGCCTCTTACTCAAAACCTTATCAGCCAATTTCTACTGAATTAAAGGGAATTTTTAATATTGTTGTTGGATCGGCAGTAACCTTAGTGTGTCCCTGTCTTAAGTGTGCGAGAGCCCAAAGACTTTATAATATTCATGCAAAATTTGCAAAACGTGCTATGATTCAAGGGGTAATAGATTTATGTCCAGCTCTTATAATTACTGCAACAGTGGGAGGGGCAAGTTTAGCATTTCGTCATTGGAGCCGTTGCTAAAACAAATTAACTAACTAGCGGCAATCCTAAAAATTTAATATTAGTTAAATCATTCCAATAGAAATCTATTGCCTCTGATATCAACCCTTTTGTGAGAGCTTCAATTTCTTCTGGGGTCTCCATTGTGCCAGACCACATAATGAATGAATTCTCTTGAATTTTTTTAGAAATAGATTCTTTAGAAATATTAAAAGCCAAATTTTTAACCTCTTCCTTGTCAAAGTCGTTGCTGAGGGAATGTTTTGGGCGCATAGTCTTCCAAAAAATATAACCAACATCAACTGCATTTGAGGCAGTCATTAACCATAGCAAGCTGCTAGGGGAAATTGTGTCTCCAGCAAGATCTGCACCATAAGTAAGGTGAAGGGCAACAGGGTTACCGCTATAATACTGCGCAGTCTTTTCTAAACCTGCCAAAACTAAACCATATATAATGGGAAGAGAAACCAAAGTGAAGATTTTTTTAATTGAAAAGTCATAGACAACCC
>JACDGH010000068.1 GCA_013815395.1 Parachlamydiaceae bacterium | reverse complement strand
CTGCACCTTACAGACATCCAAGGCGGTTATCTCTTTTTACTTACAGCTATCGGAATCGGCTCAGGTTCAATCATTGCCGGTAGAGTTTCAGGGAAAACAGTTGAACTTGGCCTGGTTCCTATGGCAGGATTAGGCGTGATCATTAGTTGTTACATGTTGGAAATATTTTCTACTCAGCTTTATGCTGTTATTCCTCTTGTAGTGCTCCTAGGCTTTTTTGGTGGCATGTATCAAATCCCTCTCGACACGTTTATTCAAGTGACTAGTCCTAATACTTCACGAGGACAAATCGTTGCGACGACAAATTTCTTAAGTTTTTTTGGAGTTCTTTGTGCTTCCGGATTACTCTATTTGATCTCAGAAATTTTTCAACTCGATGCGGCTAAGGGGTTTGGCGTGATGGGATCGTTAATGATGGTTGTGACTACCGTGATCACTTTTCAATACTTTGACTACCTCTCTCGTTTTATCTGCATGATTTTATCAAAACTGCACTTTCAAACGACTATAGTGGGGCTTGAAAATATTCCAAACACCCCGGCCATCTATTTTTGTACGCATACAGCCTGGAACGACACCCTACTCATGCTAGGGACACAGCGTCAGCGCATGCGCTTTTTTATTCAGCAAGAACAAAATCATACTCACACTTGGATTAAACGCTTATACCGCATGCTCCGCGTGGTCATGATTCCTACTATCGAACCCTTGGAAAATAATAAACTGTGTTTAGCAGTGATTAAAAATACGCTAAAAAAAGGAATTTCGGTTTGCATCTTTATTGAAAAAGGCGATTTGCACACTGAAATTGAAAAATTCAATGATGCTTTTTCCTTCCGTGAAGTTCATGCTGAGACAGACTACCCCATCATTCCTGTCACCATTAAAAAGAGTGAAAAACATCAGCGTTCTGGATTTTACACCAGAATCTTGAACAAATTTCGCGTTCCCGCTGCCATATCTTTCTCTCAACTAAATACTTAATCTTAATCACTCATGTCTAAACAACTAACTATTGCCATTATTGGTGGAGGCGCTGCTGGTTTTTTCGGTGCTATCACTTGCGCACATGCCAATCCCACGTATCGCGTAATTATAATTGAAAAAGTTCGTCAAGTCCTTGCCAAAGTGAGAATTTCCGGAGGTGGCAGATGCAATGTCACGCATGCTTGCTTTGATCCGGCTCTCCTCATTCAGAACTACCCTCGAGGGGGAAAAGAACTGCGCGGTCCCTTTTCACGCTTTCAACCGCGCGATACCATCCAGTGGTTTGAATCCCATCGCGTTCCTTTAAAAGTTGAAGAAGATGGAAGAATGTTTCCTACCACAGACTCGTCTGAAACTATTGTCAATTGCTTGATGCAGCAAGCCAGAGCTTCAAAAGTGGAATTGTGGACAGAACGAGGGGTTCTAGACTGTCAAAAGACACTAGAAGGATTCCAACTAAAGCTCACTAATGATGAAGTTTTAAACTGCGACCGTTTGTTGATTGCCACAGGAAGCTCTACAAAAACACATGCTTGGCTGGAAATGTTGGGACATACTATTGCCCCACCTGTACCTTCTTTGTTTACTTTTAATGTGCCAAATTCTCCCCTGCTTGAGCTGGCGGGCACCTCTGTTTCCAAAGCAAAGGTCTCCATCGAAGGAACTTCGCTTCAACAAATAGGGCCTCTTTTGATCACTCATTGGGGTTTCAGTGGTCCGGCGATCCTAAAATTATCTGCTTGGGGTGCACGTATCCTATACGACATGAAGTACCGTGCCATCATGCGCATTAATTGGCTACCAGACTTATCTGTGAATGACATTAAAGATCAGCTAATGGCTTACCGCCAGAGCTCAGCCATTCGTCAGCTCAGTACAGAATCACCTTTCCCATTTTCAAAAAATTTATGGAAGGCTTTTTTAATGATGGCATCAATTTCACATGAACTTAAGTGGGCTGCCCTTTCAAATCAAAACATCAATAGCTTAATTGAAATCTTGCACGCTGGCTCGTTTCAAATAGATGGTAAAAGCACTTATAAAGATGAATTCGTGACTTGCGGCGGCATTAATCTGCAAGAAATCAATTTCAAAACGATGGAAAGTCGAATTTGTGCGAACTTATATTTTGCAGGCGAAGTTTTAGATATTGATGGTGTGACCGGCGGTTTCAATTTTCAAAATGCTTGGACAACTGCATGGATTGCCGGAAAAGCCATGGCGGGTTAAAATGCCTTGCAGCAGGAGCGGATATAGGAAGCGAAGCTTTATGTTATCAAAAGAGCATTCCAGCATAATCATGCAAATATCTTAAACTATAAACTTTCCAACTTCATTTTGTAAAACGATAAGAAGTTTCAAGAACGTTACAGCAAGGGTGATCCAGACTTCTAAAGCGCTAGCAAAGCGCAGCAAGTGCTGCGCTTTGCTAAAAAAGCCAAGGATCGCTCATTTCAATGTATGAGAGAATTTGCATAAATTAAATTCTACTTTGACAGTGTACTAGAACTTAATATATTAATTACCACTTCTAGATTTTGGATGAAATTAGCTGTAATCTCAGGAGAATTGCAGGGATTAGTTTGATGATTATTTAGATGCCATCTTGCTCTATCAAGAGGAGTTTTACCTTCATCGTCTATTACCTTTGGGTCAGCTCCGGCAGCCAACAAGATTATCACCGATTCCACACGTCCCCATGTAGCAGCTGCAAATAAAGGCGATTGATCATCAAAAAATGCATAAGAATTCACCGAAGCGCCTTTATTTAGCAGCAGTTGAAGAATTTTTGGAGAGTTTACAACAGTACTTAAATTCACCTTTGGTTCTGCTCCAGAATCCAGCAACAGTTTAACCATGTCATAATTTAATTTAGAGCAAGCTTCTTTTAAAGGAGTGGTGCGACCATAAAATATATTCTCATCATTTACTAAAGCACCCGCTCGAATTAATAATTCACAGCACTTTAGACTATCCGAAGTGATTGCATATTCTAAAGGGGTCATTCCACAGTTCTTGCTTCTTATATTGATAGTTGCTTTTTGAGTTATTAAATATTTTACAACCTCAGCGTGTCCAAATATACATGCCCGATGAAGCGGTGTATCACTCATTCTCCAGCTTTTACTGTCTATGCCAGCCCCGTTCTCCAGAAGTTCACGCACAATCTCAACATTTCCTTTTTCACAAGCACAATGAAGAATATTTTGCGTTTCCCAAATGCCATTAGCATCGGCACCTCTTTTAAAAGCTTCTTTAACTTTTAATAAATCTCCTGTTTCAACTCCGTCAACAAGCACATCAAAAGGAGGAGTAATTGTATTAATGATAGGCAAACTTTCAACATCTTTAAAATTAAAGTAAGATAAGGGATTTGAATATGCTGGATTGACCATAGAGACCTTCGGGTTAAATTTTCTTAAAGCTTGTATGCTTTTTCTCTAAATTTTTCAAGACTAAAATAGAATTGAATACCAGAGTACCAAAAAATCATGGCGGACTAAAAGGCTTTGCAGTAAGAGTGAAGTTCTCTGGTAGCAAAGAAACCTTCTAACATATGCGAAGACCCTACGGTAGGTTAATTTAAGTAAAAATATCCCTCTAAGCCTTTTCTGATTTTCTTTTGTCGTGATTTGTAGAAAGCAGTGCGAGACGTCCTGGCTACATCGACAAAGAGCTGACATCGGTCAATGGCAGTAAGATAGCTAATAAAACTGCACCAATCACTGTTCCCATAAATATCAAAATGACAGGCTGAGCTAACGCCATTATGCGATTCAGGGTCTTTTCCACTTCTCCCTCATAAAGGTCGGCAACAGTGTTTAACATCGTCACATTGCTGCCTGAATCTTCCCCTACGATCAACATACGTGAAACTAATGTGGGAATATATTTGGACTGCCCTAATTCATATCCTAAAGAACTACCCTCAATAATACGCATTTCAGCTCTCTTAACGTCTTCTTCCAATACTACATTGCGCATAACATCCCGTGAGATTCTCAAAGAATCGATCATGGGCAATCCGCCTTGCTGCAAAGTCCCCATGGTTCTACAAAAACGCGCAACCGCCGTTTGAATCATTAAAGTGCGCACCATTGGAACTTTTAACAGATGCCGCTCCATCCAAATCCTGCCGGCAGGTGAGCGAATTTTAATGAATAAAAAAGTGATCGTGCCAATAACAATAGGCAAATATAACCACCAATAGGCTCTAAACACATGGCTTACATTTAGGACAAACTGCGTAAATCCATTTAATTTTCTTTCTGCAAAAATACCTTCGATAGAAGGCACAACAAAAGTTAAAAGCATTATAATAATTAAAAAAGAAAAGCTTGCCAAGACAGCTGGGTATACCAATGCAGTTGTTATCTCCCCTTTAAGTTTATTCTGTCTTGTCAATAATAAAGTAAGCTTGTCCAAAACGACATTTAACACGCCAACAGACTCTCCTGCCATAATCATAGAACAATATAGTTTATTAAAGCTCTCGGGATAAGTCGACATGGCTTGAGATAATGAGGCCCCCCCCTTTATTTGTTCGCATAAGCTCAATATAATGCGATGATAGGATTCTCCACGGCATTGTTCTTCAATAGCCACCAGGCTTTCATAAAGTGGAATACCGGCATTAACAAGTTGTGATAATTGATGCGTAAATGCAAGAAGGTTGTCACCTTTTAAATTTTGTCTGGTAGCAACGCTCGTCTTCGGAGTGATACTAATCACCATGATTCCCATTTCGCGCAGCTTGGCCTTAACTTCCCTTTCATCTTGAGCTTCAAGGAGTCCACTTTTGCGCTTTCCAGCTTGATCCAGTGCCTGGTATTGAAATAAAGGCATATTTTTCTACCCCTGCTCTTCCAAACCACGCGTAACGCGCAGTACTTCTGCAACTGTAGTCACACCCTGCCGCACTAAATCACACCCATGCTCCAATAGACCAACCATCCCACTTTCTAAAGCAATACGACGCATTTCTACTGCATCTGGACTTTTTACAATTTGCTTTTTCAAGGCGTTATTAATGATCATCAATTCATAAATCCCATGCCGTCCTTTGTATCCAGAGCCAAAGCATGCCTGACATCCCGCACCTTGATATAAATGACCGTGCAGTAGGAGCTCTCGATTCAGTCCAATGCTTTGCAGCTCGCGATCCGAAGGTTCATAGGAAGCCTTACATTCGGAACATATTCTCCGCACGAGCCGTTGAGCAAGCACTCCTACAACTGTTGAAGAGAGTAAGTAAGGCTCAACTCCCATATCCACCAATCGCGTAATTGCCGAAGGCGCATCATTGGTATGTAATGTACTTAATACTAAATGTCCAGTGAGTGAAGCTTGAATGGCAATTTCGGCGGTTTCTGCATCGCGGATCTCACCGATCATAATAATATCGGGGTCTTGACGTAAAATATGGCGCAAACCGGTGGCAAAAGTTAGTTTAATTTTTGGCTGCACGCCAATTTGAGCAATGCCTTTTAAATTATATTCGACTGGATCTTCAATCGTCATGATATTTGTTTCATCATTATACATTTCACAGATAGCGCTGTATAAAGTGGTTGTCTTTCCACTACCTGTGGGTCCAGTTACCAAAACAATTCCTTCCGGCAAAGCAATCAATTGCTTAAATTCAGTAAAGGCGGCCGACAGCATTCCCATTTTATCCAGGCCTAAAATAACATTACCTTTATCTAAAATACGCAGAACAATTCTTTCCCCGCCTACCACTGGAACAGTACTGACGCGAAAGTCAATTTCACGTCGCCCCATTTTCAACTTAATGCGTCCATCTTGCGGCAAGCGATGTTCAGCAATATCAAGCTTTGACATTACCTTCACACGCGTCAATAGCTGCGTTTGGAATTCTTGGGCCGGAGAATGACGATTTTGTAGTACGCCATCGATCCGATAACGAACTCTTAAACGATCTTCAAAGGGTTCGAAATGAATATCTGAAGACCCCTGCTGAATGGCTTCCGTAAGAATTAGATTGAGAAGCTTGATAATTGGCGCTTGCTGATGGGTGTCGTCTAATAAATCATAGATCTCAACTTCACCATCACCTCGGCCTTCTTCAGATCCTAAATTGGCAATCAATTCGGATGCTGCACCATGCTCTTGATTATATAACTCATTGATAGCGGATAGTATGGTTTCTTTTGGACTAAATACGGCTTTAACTTCACTGTTAAACATTAACCGAAGTTCTTCTAAAGGCTCCACATGCAGAGGGTCCGCAATTGCCACATAAACGATATTACCTTCTTCTTTCACAGGTAAAACGACATTCCTCTTAGCAAAACTGTATGGAACTTGTTTAATACGTTCCTTCGAAATCCTAAATTGACTCAAATTCTCATAAACAGGCATGCCAAACTGTTCCGCTAATGAGCGGTTAATATCATCTCCACCCAACAAGGCTTGGCGAGCGAGCTGCTCACTTAAAGAATAAGTTTCTTTTCCACCTGTTTTGCTATGAGGCTGCTTCGTTTTATCGTCCATCATATTCACCGCATGGTTCGCATGAAGCATCCCCTTCACCTAACCAAGACATACCTTCATTGCCGCAGGTGGAAGGTCTCCAATAGGAAGGACTGTAACAGCGATCGGGCTCGGGGCCAAAAAGCAATACCATTGAATTAACCAACAATCGATTTTTTTCGAATTCACGCGCAGCTACAAGTCCACATAAAAATTCTGGAATGTCACCCGGGCGACGGTGCATTTCAGCACATTTAATGCGCTCAAAATCATCCAATGGATTGGAGATAATTGTAGGCGTTAAAAAGATAAACATTTCTGTTTCTGAGTCGTGCAAATCGCGCATACTAAATAATTTACCAATTCCGGGAAGCTCTCCAATAAAAGGTATAGCTTCGCGCTTATCATCAGTTATTTTACGTCGCAAACCTCCCAAAATCACTGTCTGTCCATCTGGAATGCGCACTTCATTGGTGATGTGCCTTCTCGTAACATCTGGCCTTTCAGGATCTCTTCCAGGCTGTACAGTATCGAACGTAATATCGGTTTCTAAAGTGACATAATTCTCTTCTTCCGCGAAATCATTATCTTCAGAGGTGATATGAATTGTAGGAGTAATATCAATTGTAATCCCGTATTGTGCTCTTGTGAATGCTTTTTGGAGAGTGACACCTCCTACGGTGGCCACATTATAAATACCTGTATTTATGGAAATCTCTTCCACGATAGCGATAGTTGCAGGCGTTTGATTAATAGCGACCACAGAGGGGCTGGCGTTAATCTGTATATCTTCTTGGGTCATTAAAAAACGATACGTCAAATCATAGGCCGGCATCGAACAAGTCTTTTTGCGACTAAGAATAAATTGTAGTAAGCCTGTTGGACTAAAATCAAAACAGGTAAAATCCGAATTGTCTGCGCAATCGCCTATTCTTAATAAATTCAAGCCAAAATTATTTTCTCTATTCAAACGTCTTTCAAATAACAAAGCTTCAATTTGGACCATTCTTTTAGGGACATCTAACTTTTTAATCAATTCCTTGATCTTGGGTAATATATCAGCTTCGATGACCATGGCAATCGATCCTGATTTAGGATCAACAATAAAATTCTCTCGGTCTTTATTAAAAGTGGGAGGTTTTGGCCGGCGTGGTTCGACAGGAGAAGGATTCACAACATAATTTCCCTGCTGATAATAACTTGTCTGATACAATTCCGAAGGAAGCGCATCTCGTTCTTTAGCAATGATTTCATTGGCGATCTGACCGGCTGAGGGTACAGGCTGAAGTTGAATACGCTGTGGATCAGCAGGACCCCGTTGCTGCTCGAGGCCAGCACCCGTCTTAACCATCAATATGTAGATTTTTTGCAAGACTTCGGCTAGATCTTCCGGATCTGAATTTTTGACAGTGTACCAATAAATAATTCTTTCACTGGCTTCACCCACCTGACTTTCTACCTGACGAATAATCTGCTCAGCTTTTTTTATCTCTTCTTTGGTACCTATCAAAAATAAAGCCTTTGCGATATTAGATAAAGCGATAATCCTTAAGCCATTGATATCCGTAGCTTCATTACCTCCAAACACAGGGGGGGGGCCAAATGGCGCTTGGGGAGCTCCTGGAGGTCTTAATCTAGTATTAATACCAGGGGGAAATCCTGAATTCATATTTGGGAGAGATCCCTTATCTCTAAATTCCATAGGTGTTTTAGGACCTTCCCCGCCGCCTTGGTCGAAGATGGCTGCCAAAATCCGCGCCATCTCTTCAGCATTGACTCTTGAAATAGGAAATACTTTATACTCTTTATCTCCCTTGTTAGCGGAAACGAAATCGTTTAACTTTAGTAAATCCTGGACCTCAGCAACGGGTCCAATAATTAAAATGTCCCTGCCTACCATCTGCAGGATAGTGCTATTAGCGTTTACAAACTTATCGAGAAACAGCCATACACGCCTAACTTCTGCAGGTTCAGGCGTTAGCACAAAGCACACGCGCGCATTTGGGGGAAAGAGATCCAAATCTTGCCGTTTATTTGTAATTAGCTGTAGATTCGATTTGTTGTCTCTGAGGAGAATCAATTCCCGCAGGAAGGGATTTAACTGTTTAAAGCCGACGCCCGATTCATTTAAGATGACTTCTAACATCCCATTCCAAGAAGAACGAGGGATGGGTAAATTAGAATTGACGCTAATTTTTATCGAAGCTATTTCAGGGGAAAGCAGATAGACAAATTCCTGAGATCCATAATCCTCAACTAATTGACCCAATGTTGTCTCTGGTTGATGCCACAAGGCATAGGCATCGACACGTCCACCTTGGGTTGCCATCTCACGCCAACTTGTTTCGAGCGAAATAACACTATCGCGAATGGCATTAATCTGTAAAAGAAGGTCGCTATAGGACTCTTCAGGAGCATTTTCTTTAAATAAAACATTGACCTGTAAATAAAGCCTATGTAATTCAGCTTGAGCAGCCTTTAGGTCTTCATTTACATGTGCAAGAAATTGCTGCATTTCCTGCGTCATATCTTCAGCACCGAGAGTCGTGCCTGCCTTCTTTTCAGCTATCGTCTGTGCTTCAACTGATGAAATTGCCCAAATCAGATGGGATATTAAAGTTATGATTATAGTTTTTGTATTGCGCATTATTTTCTTTTTCTAGGTTTAGGAATTATATCACACGAAACATAAATAACAATTTGTAATACATAGCCACTTTTTTGGAAATATGCAAAAGCAAATCATCTAATAAATTTTTTCAATTAACTTCCATTAGGGGTAGGGGGTTCGCGTCCATTGCCATTTTCGCCCTGAGCTCTTCTTAAAGGATTTAAATTGGTGCCTTTCAATTTTTGATCCCGATCACTGCCATTTTGAGGTCCATTACCTTGTTGCTGCAAAGGAAGTTCTACCGGTGACATTTCAGTGCGCGCTGAATTAAATAGAGTACCTATAATTACTGGACGATCATCTTTCTTCCCAATTCCATCAAATACAAATAATGGACCAACAATTTTTCGATCCACATAATTATCGATTTCTTGGGGGGTCACAAGTTTCTGCCATCCTTTGTCTGTTAGCACCAACCAATCTTGAGGTCTCAATAACATTCGCTCCTTATTTATTTCAAACACAAATTGCGAACGAGTTCGAGATCCCAAAAATTTAAAACTTTGCATTAGATTTTGAGGTAACCAAGCTTCCATTGTTTTAAGTAGATTCAAAATGATCTTTCCCTTTCCTTCTACATCCCAAAGCTCGAGGTTCATGATGCGATCATCAACTTTTTTGACACATAGTAAGGGGTATCCCAATGTATCTTTACCGGGAGTAAATGCTTGCCAGTGTTTGTCTTTCCATACCATACAATCTTCTGGTCCAACATAAACAGAATAAATTTCATCAGGCTCTCCAAAATCTATGCGCTGTTTATTTTCAAAATTTTTATATTCTTCTCCACCATGCTTCTCCAAAAAGCGATCAATTCCATACCATTTAGCTTTTTGTCTAGCTAATAGTGTTCCATCAACGCGCCATTTTCCAAGTTCCCATGCGGAACCGCCACTGCGTGCAAATTCTTTTTCAGCCAAGGCAAAATCAGCATTTGCTGCGGGCTCGGAAATAATCTGATCTTTATCGCCTTTCATTCTTATTTTAATAGCCGCTTGGTTTCCATAAAGAGTTACTTCCATCCATAGTGGAGTTTCAACATTATCAGGACTAAATACATATTGTTTTTGAGGCTTGTCATAGAGCAAGTAATATTGTTGACCTGGAAGGACTGCTGAAGGCACCTTGTTAGAGCCAAATGCAAAATAAAGGACTGGTCTGTCATCTTTAGCATCTGGACGCCCATTTCTTCCAAAATAGCTAAGTTGACGACGCAAATCTGGCAATTGCACACTGAGAGGTGCAAATTTTAAACTAAAAACTGGTTCCTTTATAGCATCATAATATTGTGGGGGTTTTGCAAAAGCCCCTTTAGGAATATTTAATTTTCTTACTGTATTATCTTCTATAGGAAATTCATTAGAACTTATCAATAGGAAGAAGACAGCTGCAAGCAACAAAGCAATCACTATGCCTGCCGCCGTAAAGTTTATCAATGTCATCCATTTTTTTACCATGC
>JACDGH010000067.1 GCA_013815395.1 Parachlamydiaceae bacterium | reverse complement strand
CTATCGGCTGTCCAAAAGCCACCGCCATTAATATTGACAACCAATATTTACACGCAAATCGCATCGGTAGTGGCATAAGCAAAAGAATATTTATCGCTTCGCAAGCCCCACATCATATTACGTTTCCCCTCTTCTGGCAGACCGCTTTTAATATTGGAAATATCGTCGATTTGACAAGACAAGAAGAGGAAAATCAATTTGAAGATGATACTAAAATCTACTATCCAGAAATCATCAATCAATCACAACAACATGGTCCGATGCAAGTCACATTGCTAAATAGCGAAGTCATTAACGACTTCCAAATTTTCCATTACTTGTTGACTAATACCCTCACAAAGTCATCCAAAAATATTTCCAGGCTCCACTATAGTCACTGGAAAGATCTTTCTGCTATACCTATAACTACATTGCAGCAACTTGTAGACACACTCGAAAGCACCCCTAAGGATGAAGGCATATGTGTGCATTGCATGGCGGGAGTGGGGAGAACAGGCACATTAATCACCGCCTGTATTTTGAAAGAACAAATCCTCACGAAGAAAATCGATAAAACCAATTTAGATGACTCATTAATTGAACTTATTATTGCCCTGAGAGTGCAGCGAGGGAAATATTTCGTAGAAAAAGAAAGCCAACTAGCCCTCCTTAGAAATTATGCATTATTATTATTGAATAACGATTTTTGATTCTTCCCTTGCATGAAATAGATTCAATGCTTAAGCTTCTTATTTTTCCTGAATATTGTTATAGCATGGTGTGTAACGCGGATGTAGCTCAGTTGGTAGAGCGTCACCTTCCCAAGGTGAATGTCGTGAGTTCGAATCTCATCATCCGCTTCAACGCCAACTTTTATAAGTTAAGGAAAAAAATAACATTTCTCAAAAGAAATGCTAGCGAAAAAATAACGGGATATGTATATTGACCTATCAGTTTTTTGTTTTCTATATGCGGGCGTAGCTCAGTGGTAGAGCATCACGTTGCCAACGTGAGGGTCGTGAGTTCGAACCTCATCGCCCGCTATTAAAAAAGCAACAAACTTAGTAAAAATAAAATGCGGGCGTAGCTCAGTGGTAGAGCATCACGTTGCCAACGTGAGGGTCGTGAGTTCGAACCTCATCGCCCGCTTATTTATTTTTAGGTCATTCACAACTTTTTAAGATTGCTTTCATTTACAAAAATTTAGCCTATAAAACATATAGGTATCAGTCTAAAGTTAATCCTTTCCTTTAGGCATTATCTCTTCAAACAAACGAGGTATCCTTTGTCTACTGCCACTCAAGAATTTAAAAATAACAACATTTCAGCAACTATCAACCATCAGCCAGGCTGCCGCGTTCACTTAGATGTGGTAACGACTCCTCTGGCTACACAAGCGGCTTTCCAAAAAGCGATTAAGATGGTTAGTAAAGAAGTCTCAATCCCAGGATTCCGCAAAGGCAAAGCGCCCCAAGAGACAATTCTTAAAAATTATGGCAAACATGTTGAAAGAGAATGGAAAGATCTTTTACTTAACACTTCTTTTAGTGAAGCGATCCAATTGACAAAAGCATATCCTTTTAAAGAAGGTTCTGTTTCAAAAGCTTCTATAAAAAACATTTCCTTACAAGATGGTGCAAAACTCGTTTTCGAATATGAAGCAGCTCCTTCGATACCACACGTCAAATTAGAAGATCTATCCATTGAAAACATTAAGCGCACACCAATTGCCCATAAAGATATTGAAAACACCATAGAATCTTTACGCCTGCAACACGCTCAATGGAGCGAAGTCATTAATCGTCCTGCTGCTGAAAATGACTTCGTCGACATCACTATTGATTCCATTGAAACCCCTGAATACAACATTTGCAAGAATTCTCGTTTTGAAATTGCGGCCGGTAAAATGGGCACATGGATGCGTCATTTAATCATTGGCATGACACCTGGACAATCGGCTGAAAAAGTTAGTGAAAAAGAGCCTGAGGAAGCGGATTGTAAAAAATGTGAATCGGGTGAACACCATCATGAACATGACCATTTTAAGCCTACACTTTGCCGCATTACACTGCATTCCATCAAAACTCCTACGATGCCTGATTTAGATGATGAATTTGCAAAAAAATTCGGGATCCAAACTTATGATGAATTAAAAAAACGCGTTGAAGAGGATTTGAATAAGCAATCTGACGAAGAGCAAACAAACGCTTTAAGAAAGTTAATGGAAGATGAAATTTTGACTAAATATCAATTTGACATACCAAGAACGCTTGTAGAAGAACAAATTGAAGATCAAACAGAACAGATAACGCATGAATTAAAAGAAAAAAATCTCGAAGGCGAACTTTTAGAAAATAAGACAAAAAAAATTAAAAGTGACGTCGTTAATCGATTGGCTCGTGATTACCGCATTTATTACCTAGCTCAACAAATTGCTCAGGATTATAAAATTCAAATTTCACAAGAAGATCTCTCGCAAGAACTTATGCGTCAAATGTGGCTTCAGCCTTCAGGACAGAGCTTTATCTCTAAAGATATGCCGGCAGAAGAAGTGCGTTCCCGTCTTTATGCAAGCCTTTTAGTTCACAAAACTCTCGACTACCTCATTGCTAGCACTCAAAAAAAACTTGACCAGCAGTAGGAATAAGGAATATAAAGGAAGCAAGACTTAAACTAACTAACGGCGAGGCCCGATATGTCAGAATCTAGACCGCAAGCATCACTTACCCCTTATGTTATTGAAGATACAGGCCGTGGCGAAAGATCCATGGACATCTATTCAAGGTTGCTTAAAGATCGTATTATCTTTATCGGGACAGAGATTACGGATCATGTAGCCAACGTAGTTGTAGCCCAATTGCTCTTTTTACGAATGGAAGATCCTAAGAAAGATGTTCATATTTATATTAACTCCTTAGGCGGCTACATAACCGCAGGCCTAGCTATCTACGATACACTTCAATGGCTTGGATGCAATATTCACACTTACTGTATTGGACAAGCCACATCAATGGGCGCTCTTTTACTCACAGCAGGAACTAAAGGCAAACGTTATGCTTTGCCAAATAGTAGGATTATGATCCACCAGCCGTATGGGGGCATAGGTGGAACTCAAGCTGACATTGCCTTGCAAGCTAAAGAAATTCTAATTTTAAAAAATCGTTTGCATGCAATCATCGCAGAACACACCGGTCAAACAGTTGAAAAAATCGCCGCCGATTCGGAACGCGATTTTTACATGAGTGCGATGGAAGCCAAAGAATACGGTTTAATCGATGAAGTTGTACAACCGAAACGTCTCCCTTCCGCTTTGTTGGAAAAAACTCAACCCCCTAAGATTATATGAATAAAAAGTCAAAATCTCCCAAAGATCCGATTACTTGTTCTTTTTGTGGTCGAGCAGAAGATGCTGTTGAAAAACTTATTTCAGGACCAGATGCTTACATTTGCGATAAATGCGTGCGTTTGTGCGGGGGAATTCTTGAAAAAAAGAAACCTTCAGATTTCAATTTTAAAATTTTGAAACCTCGCGAAATTAAAGACCGCTTAGATGAATACATTATTGGCCAGGATAATGCTAAAAAAGCCATTTCCGTAGCTGTATATAACCATTATAAGCGTATTCGTTCTTTCGGTAAAGACTCCCCTATAGAGTTCAACAAATCGAATGTGCTGTTATTTGGGCCGACAGGTTCTGGCAAAACACTGATTGCGAAAACGTTAGCTACCATACTGGACGTACCCTTCACAATTGCTGACGCTACCACCTTAACAGAAGCTGGCTATGTGGGAGAAGATGTCGAAAATATCATTCTTCGCTTGCTACAAGCGGCTGATTACGATGTGGCCAAGGCAGAAATGGGAATTATTTATATTGATGAGATCGATAAAATTGGCCGCACGACAGCTAATGTATCTATCACTCGGGATGTTTCTGGTGAAGGCGTTCAGCAGGCTTTATTGAAAATTGTCGAAGGCACCGTTTCCAATGTACCTCCTAAAGGGGGTCGAAAGCATCCTAACCAAGAATACATTAAGGTTAACACCGAAAATATTCTTTTTATCGTGGGCGGCGCCTTCGTTAATATGGAAAAAATTGTGGCGAAGCGTTTAGGCAAGAGCACGATCGGCTTTAATGTCGGCGAAAAAGATGCGATTGACCATACTCAAAAAAGTCAGTTATTAGCTAAAGCAGAACCCGAAGATTTCATCCAATTCGGCATGATCCCTGAATTTGTGGGCCGTTTTAATAATATTGCAAACTGTAATGAGCTGGGTACTAATGACTTAGTTACAATATTAACTGAGCCAAAAAACGCCATCATCAAGCAATATGTCCATATGTTTGAAATGGAAGGCGTTAAATTAAGCTTTGAAGAAGATGCTTTACATGCCATTGCAAAACGTGCTATGGATGCCGGTACAGGCGCTCGTGCGTTGCGCATGATCTTAGAAAGCCTTATGCGTGAATTAATGTTTGAAGCTCCTTCTGATAATACAATTGATCAAGTGATTGTTGAAAAAGAATGTGTCACTGAAAACAAACAGCCTACCATCAAGCGAACTCAAAAGAAGATTGCTTAATTATCTAGCTGAAGTGAGAATGCATGTATGAACTCAAGCGTCTCGAATGGCATAAGTTGCAGTCTGAAAATTCGTTTTCAGACTTTAACAAACTTTTCGAGGCGCTAGTTCCGCCGGCTTTTCATTGTTGCCTGCAAGGAAAAGATCCCAACGACATCTCTGAAACCTCTTTGATTGCCATTGGCGCACTCCATCAAGGAGAGCCCGTGGGAATTGTTTTAGCCTCCTGCTATCGCCATACACATTATGTTAAAGTGCATTATATCCATGTGCTTCCGGAGCATCGCAATCATCATATTGCACGTCAAATGCTGCAAGCAGTGTATGCTGTTGCAAAAGATGAAGGTGGCCGCTATTTTACTCTTATATACAAATTAGAAGATCCTTTATCTCGTGCTTTAGAAAAAGTATTAATTGCTTGCAATTGGAATCCCGCTCAGCCTTTTATGATCGAATGCCTATTCGAATGCCTTACCTTTGATCCACCCTGGTTTAAAGCTCCTTATAAAATACCTTCATCAATTCAGGAATTTCCTTGGTCCGACTTAACAAAAGATGAACGGGAGCAAATTTTACATGATGAACGTCGAGGTGTTATTCCTTTAGCAGTGCTCCCATTTCGCAATGAGCATCTAGTGGAGCCTTTAAATAGTTTAGGGTTGCGCTATGATGGTAGAGTGATTGGGTGGATTATAACCCATCGCACCGCTCCGGACAAAATAGTGTATCAAGCTCTGTATATCGAGCGTTCATTCCATTTTTTGGGTCCAGGCATTAAATTACTTATTGATTCTATACTTATCCAAAAAAAGGTCCCGATCAAATGGTCCGCTTTTCAACTGCCTTTAACGCAAGTGCATCCCGCATGGATACAATTTATTAATAGGCGCCTTATACCATATGCTGACGAGGTAATTCATTATGTGCAGGCCTGGCGATAGATTACCTTTTTGATTTCTTATTCTTGTTTTATCGTGCTTTATGAAGATTCACTACAAGTGTCACCCAATTCTTTCTGATCCGTTAGATTTATAATAATTAACATTTTAATCATTACCTATGCTATAATAAAAATAGAAGATTTTGTTTTGTAGATCTCTCTACTATGCAATAACTCCTTCATCTGCAGGACACTATATAAATCTTATTAATAGAATTTATATGAGGTAATGACAATGAACAATATTAATATAAATCCAAGCTCAAGTCCTGCCGCACCTGTACCAGACTCCGGCACAAATGGTGCCGCAGCCCTTCCTATCACTACAAACAATCAACCAACTGACACTCTATCGACAGCATCAGCAAAAGAAACCAACCATCTAAGTATCTTTTTCCGCCTTGCGCAGCCTGTTTATTTGGCTGCTTGGTCTAAAAACATTAATCTATCGGTTCAAAATTCTAAGGAGCGGATATTAGGCGATGATAATTTAGATATCTCTTCTTTTAGAGGAATTCACACCGGCGCTATTTTGACAGCCGAAGCTTTGCTCAAACTTCAAGATGCTTTAATTGATATTGGTGCTAAGATGGCGACTTTATATGACCAACAGGTGAGCGACGCAAGCGCTGCAAATTCCTCTATTACTTCGTATAATAGCTCAACCTCGACCATTACAACAACCGACCAAGACAATATCGATAAAATGAATCTCGCAACTGCGGCTTATAAGGCCTCTGAAAAAACGGATGCTGATAAAACCACTTATAATAAGGCAATTGCTGATTATAACAAATATGTTAATACCACCCGCGTTAACAACTATAATACCGCAAAAAATTCATTTTCTTCTGATTTAGACATTTACAAGACCGCTATTGATGCACAAAATGCTAATATAGATGCAATTAATGAGCTGCGTCAGATTGCAGGAATTCCAGATTTACCCCATGTTGTGGCAGCCACTCCCACTATTCCTGCTCAAACTACCATGCCTGCTGCACCCTCAACCACAAATGCTGTCAAATTAGCTAACGCAACTGTCCCTGCAGATATAGCCTCAATTGACACTCCGCCTGTACCACCTACAGGTCAAGAACTTGTTGACCAGTATGCTACACCTTTGTCAAATTCTATCCTTCCGTCAGCAAGCTCATTAGATACCTTCATTACTCAAATGACCCAATATCGCGATTATCAACGCTATTATCTTGGTCCGCTAGCCGGTAAAATTTCAACTTTACCTAATTCATATGTCGATCAAAAGTCAGAGGTTTTTATCGATGAATCTATTAAGGTAGGTTCAGGTGCAGGCGTATCAATGGCTTCAATGATTGCTGGACTTAGTAGTCCTAATTTAAGCCGCGTTCTTTCTAATAGCATCGCAAACGAAGCCGCCCTAAAAACAACTGCGCCTCTGACCACTGATACATTAAATGAAATACGGTTGATTAATTTAACTTTACTTTCCCGTGCAGGACTCGGTTCAAGCATTCCTGCATTTAGCTTATTATCTGAAAGGCTGGCTTTTATGGATGCCCAATCCCCCTCTATCAAAATAGCCTTAAGCCTTGGCTTGGCACTTCAAATTTCTACTTTAAGTAACTCTGCAGACCTTCAGCAAGCTATCCTTAATCGATTAATAGCAGCTAATCCCTCAACTGATCCTGTTAAGCTGGCTGGATTGGGCGCTACATTAACTGCGGCATCAAATTTATCCTTAGCATTATTTGCAGTCTCTCAGCTTGCGCAAAGTTTAAATTCTCCGGAGCTAACAGGGCAAGTGCTTGGTTTGATCAATACGCCTGCCACTAATAGTGCTCTTGAATCGGCTTCTATCACTACAACATCCGATGTTTTAAATAACCCTCTTAGTGCCTCCTCTTTAAAAGCCGATTTAGCAAGCACCCTGGCAAGTGATGGTACTCGAAGTCAAAATAATGCTGAAGATATTGCCAAAGGGATTATCTTTGATGATATAAAAAATGAGAGTGAGTTAAAAGATTCAATAAATGAACAGTTGATCCAAGCAGGCATTTCTTCAACTGATGCTACCGCCCTTGCAAATCAAGCAGCGGAATTTATTCGATCAGAAATTAATAGTCGAAATATTTTAGATACAAAAGTAGAATCAGAAATCATTCAAAGTGACAATCTTAATAAACAATTGCGAGATGCAGGCGTAAATGCAGACATTATTGCAAAAGTCGTTCCTAATATTACCAACGCCACTTTCACAAGTCAACGTGAGTTACGAGATGGAATTACTAAAAATTTAACGGATTCAGGATTAGCTTTAGAGGAGGCCCGTCGCATTGCCACAGATGTTGTACGCAACGATCAATCTGCAGAGTTGATCCATACTCCTGTTTCAGATACTCAATTAGCACAAAATATTGCTAAAAATGTTACAGATAATACAAGCGTGGACCTCGGCGCCAATCAGTCTCAGCAACTAGCAAGTACATTAATCAACACTTTAATTGGAAACGAAATCACCCATCCTTTGTCGATTACAAATATTATTCGCACTAACTTACAAGCATTAAGTGCCATAGATGATGTCCAAATGGCTGATACAATGCGCGCTTTTATAAAACCTTCAGTCGACCTTTTCTCTTTCAACCAAAGAATCCTAGACCCCGCTAACTCTCTTGTTCTCAGCACTTGGACAGGCCTAATGTATAGCAGTGAATTTAAGCATACAGCTTCAATTGATATAATTGTATAATAAATATTTTATAATTTATTGCAAAAGAATTAATTTAGTTGTAGAATAAGATTATGAGATCTTGCGTATATTGATTAATATACTCATAGATATAACTGTAGAACAATAATATAAATAGAATCTTATTAAAAAGAAGATTCAGGAGGAAAATATGGCTATAGATCCAATTACCGGTGAAGTGATTCTTACTCCGGCCGCCTATAAAGAGCATAATATTCAAGCTTTAATTGAATTATCGTATGTAAAAGCAGCAAACGAAACGCTTGCGTCGAATTTGTCCTCATTAAATACTGCTTTGACTACTACAAAAGATGTAATGGATACTTTTGCTGGATTACAGGGTTTGCATAATGCAATTACTGTAGTGGGTAAGCCTCCCTTTGATTTTGACTATTTAGGTAAAGATTCAACAGCATACTATGCTGCAGCTAAAGATTACTATGGAACTTCAGTAGATCCTTCATTTGCCTATGCAGAGGGATCCTCTGCGCAAATTCAATTCAGCTCCGATATTGCCAAGCTAAAAGCAAAACTCTCTGCTCAAATTCCGTTGTTATCAGCAACTACCCCCTTACTCCCTTTAAATCAAGGTGGGGGTGAAGATCCCAATTCATTATTATCAAAAGTAAGGGCAGTCTTAAAAGACTTAACAGACAACGATGTATCTACTTATGAGGGTCAAAAAGCTTGGGTCGAAGATAAGTACCCTGCCCTAACTACCACTGATTCCTCTACTTCAGGGTTAATTCAGCAGCGGCTGACCTTTGGAATTACTGCTGGCCAATCACTTAACGATACCCAAAAAGAAACAGTTCGACGTTATTTGTTTTTGTTTGAAGAATATTACAAATCAGCTTCAGCTGTGCTACAGAAAATTAGCCAAATAATAGAAAAAATGGGACAAAGTATTTCCCGTTAGATAAATATTAATTTACAAGATGTTAACTACATTATTGTAGTTGAATTAAAGGAGAAATTATATGGTTACACCAACTCCAGTCGGGCCAGTCGATCCTGTAGATACAACTTCTTTGGCTCCAGGCAAGTATACTAAGACAATTATTCTTAATCGCGTATTTGATCTTATTCTTAAGATGCTTGCGACTATGCAAAATGTGGCTACGGTTCAAGCGAATCGCCTTACATTCCTGACGCAATGGCAAAAAAGCTATACCGACGTTATGAATCAAATCAAAATCTTTTCCAAAGGCGATGCAACGATAAATCCGAACTATGCCGACACCACTCTTGCCGATATTAATCGTACGAATGCGCAATACACTGAAACGTTACGTAACAAACGTTCGGTCATTAGTGACGACGCCAAATCATTACAATCTAACGTTAACCAAAGTAATGATGCGGTTAATCAACAATCGACAATAGGAACCTCAATTTTGCAAGAGCTAGCCACAATATTATCTGCGATTTTCCGTTAGAAAACATGGCAGATCGTTGGCATATTTATTGCATATATTTACTTGTACCAGACCATGAATATAAGGAGGAACAATGAAATCGGAACAATATCAACTTAAAAAGGCTGCCGAGGACATTGGTGCCAGTGTCAATGCTAATAAATCTAGTGAGACGCAAAGCATGATAGGAAAAGTCGTTCAAAAGGGATTTTCTCCAAAAGATGCCATGGGCTTGACGGATGCAATGGTAGAAGGTATTTATGGTCAGGCTTATCGTCTTTATAATACAGGTAAATACAAGGACGCTAACCAGCTATTCCGGTTGTTGATTATGCTCAACACAACCGAGCCCAAATACACCATGGGGTTAGCAGCGTGTTTTCATATGCTTAAAGAATATAAGGCCGCTGCAGATGTGTATGCATTAGTCACCGTGATTGATGCAAAGAGTCCAATCCCCTTTTATCACGCCTCGGATTGCTTCATTCAAATGGGTGATAATCCTTCTGCTATCATTGCCCTGCAAATGGCAGTGGAACGCGCTGGTGATAACCAAGCTTTTAAAACCCTTAAAGATCGGGCTCTTCTGACCATCGAAAGTTTACAAAAACAGATGAACCGATTAAAGACTAAATAAATTTACAGGAGATTTTGTATGACTGGAGGAATTAATACTCAAAACACAGGCAGTACAGGCAGTCTCAATCCTACTATAGACTCTTCAATTCCGACAGCTACTTCTACGCCTGCAGCAGAAACTAATACTACTGGAAAGCCACCCATAAGGGATACTTCTGAAGCGGCAGAAAATAACAATGCACCACAAACCGATTATCAAAGAAGTTCCGGGAAACCTTCCCTTCCAGCCCCTGCAGCTAACGTGGGAACAGTTGATGAAGCTGTTATTAACCAGATTTTTAATCCTAATCAATTCATTGAGTTTTTAAAGAGCTCAGATCTCACACCAACCCCTTCC
>JACDGH010000066.1 GCA_013815395.1 Parachlamydiaceae bacterium | reverse complement strand
TAATAACTCCCGTGGTGCCTTATAAAGGTTATCTTAAAGTTGAGACTTTAGAACGAATAATGAATTCAGACAAGTGAAAAATGCCCCAAAATATAAAACTTCAAGATGGTGAGATATTAAATCTTTTGATATAATCAAGAATTTATTGAGGATTTCGTGAGTTCTAATTTTCAACTAACCAAATTCCCTGTGGGAACGATTCGAGAAGTTTGGTCGATGTCTTGGCCATTGATGCTCGGTCTTATCTCTAACAGTTTGATGATCTTTGTGGATCGCCTGTTGTTATCTTGGCATGATCCTGCAGAATTCAATGCTGTAGCTAATGCAGGTATGGCCTCTTACGTTTTTTTAGTTCTCCCAATCTCAGTATGTGCAATTTCTGAAGTATTGGTGGGGCGTCTTCATGGCGAGGGGCGTTCTGATGAGATAGCCAAACCAGTATGGCAAATGATCTGGTTTTCTTTAATGTTGACCATGCCAATGCTTTTAATCTCCTATTATGCGCCTGCCTTGATCTTTTATCAAACGGGTAATGAACTGAATGAGACAACTTATTTCAAAGTTTTAATACGCTTTGCGCCGATATTATGTATGATGATTTCCTTGTCGGGATTTTTCATTGGTATCGGTAAGGTTAAGATTGTTTCACGATGTGTAATAGCAGGAAATCTAATAAATATTTTCTTAGGATATCTGCTGATATTTGGGGGTGGTCCTATTCCTTCCCTAGGAATATTTGGAGCGGCATTGGCTACAGGAATTTCCCAGGTGTTTCAAGCAATAGTCTTATTAGGGTGTTTTCTTTCAAAAGGCTATCGACACGAATATAATACAACGCAATTTGATTTCAATTTATCTTACTTTAGGGAAGCGTTAAGAATCGGAACCCCGTCTGGATTGGGACATGCCATTGAAGTTGTTGCCCATTTTATTTTTTTTCGAATTGTCATGATGGCGGGTAGTGAGCAATTGACCGTGGCAGCTCTGGTGCAAAGTTTTTATTTATTGTTTGGATTTGTTTGCGAGGCTTTATCTAAAGGTGTTGGGGCGATAGTAGCTAATCTGATTGGGGCCCGTGAGTTTGTTTTGATAAAACGCGTATTTTGGTCGGCCATTAAATTACACACACTGTTTTTTTCGGTTATTTTTGGGATGATGTGGCTTTTTCCTGATGTTTTGCTGAATTTATTTTTTTCAAGTGAGAATTCCAGTATTTTATTGGATCCCAGTTTGAAGATCCTTGCTGCGCAAGCGATGTTATGGATGGGCGTTTTTTTTCTTTTTGATGGCTTTAGCTGGATATTAATTGGCCAATTAACGGCTGCCGGGGATGTTAAATTTATATTCTATGTTAGCATTGTTATTAACTGGCTGGTTTATGTCTTGCCTGTCTATCTGCTGATCGGATGGGGAGGGAAGGGAGCAAACTATGCGTGGATGATTATTGCCCTATCTGGCATGGTGAATTTTATGATCTATTTTCAACGTTATTATTCTGGAAAGTGGCTGCAGGAATTTCAGAAACCTAAAAACGACGATTGGGAAGAACTGCCAGACGTGAGCAGTTAAACACCAATTTTCGTTTTAAATTTAAAGCCTTGGAGTACTCGGGAAGATTTGAGCACTCCAGGGCTTCGCAGGGACTTAAAGGCACTTTTAGGCAAATGCTTTCTACAGCAACTTACATTTTAGCTAAAATGTAATATCTGAATTGATAGCATGATGTATTAGTTTTTTGCAGCCTTAGGTAATTCCTTGAAGGAAGCGGCAATTTTTTCAAAAGCGGTAAGAAAATGTTCGAAATCTTCCGTTACGCCACTGAAAGTGATTAAATAGATATTCCCTTCAGCTACCATGAAATATTGAAGCACCCCGAAGTTATTGTCGATCATTCGGTGTTTATATTGTATCCATTTGCTCGGAATGCCATGAATATTTAAATCGCCCGTTTTTTCAACCTTTACATCCACCAATTCCGCTGTGAGATGTTTAACGCTCTCATCGTAAAATTGATCTAGTGTGACTTTCTCACCCACGGCTTCTGAAACCAAATTCATATTAGCGTGAGTTTGTGATTCGGCATTTCTCGTGGGCGAGAGCAGGACAATATCTAAACGCGGTATTTCTTGTTTTTGCCAATCTTTCGGATATTCTATTGAATAGCCTTTTTCTTCATTAATGTATTTTTCCATCGGAGGTGCAGCTTCTTCAACCACTGCAGAGCTTGCAGGAAGATAGGTGATAAGTCCGCCAAATAAAAGGATACAAGCCAACAAGGCTAAAAGTGTCATTGGTGATTTTTTCATACGTTTCCTTATCAAAAGTTGTTTTGCCTACTAGATATAATAATCTATTTGATTTTTAGCAAGGGCGGATTTAAATAAATTATTTTTTATTAATATATAGCAGGCACTGCGATAAAATTAGATGTGCTATTTAACTTAAAATGTGTAAGTTCGACCTACTAATTTTTTAAATTTTTTTAGCCTATAAGTTATTAATAATCAATTTTAGTTTGCGGTGCTTCCGCGTTTCTCCCCGCCCTGCTTTTCCCCTTAGGCTCTAAAATGATCTAAAGTTTTCCTAGTAAAGCTGAAACTTGCCGAGAATTTGCATTTTTTTCTTTTCTCTTATCCTGCGATTAGGATATAGATTGAAGTTAATTTTTCAAATCTATAGCGAGGAATACTTGAAAATGCGTAAGCTATCATATGGATCATCACGGCTTTTTACAGCCCTATTAATGTCAATTCCTTGCATCTTTGCTTATTCGGAAGATGCTTATCTCTCACCTACAATCAATCAGGATATTCCTCAGTGGGGAGCTCAAATTTCTAATAATGTTGAGAATATTAATGCTGATAAGACGGTAGCTTTAAGTGAATATTCCAGTAGTAGCGAGGCAAATGAATATGATGAAAGTAGAGCCGCATATACAGGTCAAAATTTTGGGGAGTGCTGCGAGGATCCAAGCGATGTACGCTCCAGATATCATGACAATGCATTGCAAACAATTGAATGTTGCGATAAGGGAGGCATTTGGCTGCCCGAAGATCCTCCCTTATTTCGTCCATTTATGGCTGACCCACGCGAAATTTGTTATTCAGTAGGTTGGCGTTTTAATGACAACGCATTAACAAAAAACATTATCGATGTTTCATTCGGAGATACCTTACCCATCTATCGTTGGTGCGATATGTGGCCTTGGCATGGTCAATTACAATTTGAGATAGAAGGAGCCGTCTGGGCAGTTTTTGATCCTTGCCAAGAGTCCGCGCCTTTAATCAATGCCGATTACTATGTGGGTTTTCCGCTAACTTATGCGATTGATAGATGGCAATTTAGATTAAGACCATTTCATATATCCTCACATATCGGTGATGAATTTCTATTAAATCATCCTGGCTTTGATCGCCGTAATGCAAGTAATGAATATGTCGACTTCTTTGTATCCTTTGATTTAACCCCCGAGATTCGTTTTTATGGTGGTATAGGTTATATTGTTAGGGAAGATGAGTCATTTAGAGTTAAACCATTTTATTCAGCTGCTGGAGCAGAGTTGCGCATGATGCGTCTTGGTTTTTACAGTGAAAAAAATTTACTTATTGGATTTCCAATATTTGGCATGCATTTCCGCCAAAATGGCGAGTATAAAAAACATATCGACGCTACTTATATATTAGGATACCAATTTTCTAAGTTATGCGGACTAAGCCACAATTTACGCTTTTTCATTGAATACCATGATGGTTATTCTTCAGAGGGTCAGTTTTGCAAAGATCCCACAAGTTACTTTGCTATTAGGGGTTCATACGGGTTTTAAACAAACGGCGGCCTAGCCATGCGGTTAGGCCTTTCATAAGGTCAAAATATGTCGACACCACCACCAGAGTTACAAGAAAAAGACTTTATACAAGAAGGATATAAAAAAAATCCATTTCCTTTTTGGCTATGGTTGTTTTTGCTGACAGTTATTTTAGCTCTTTTATGGGGTGGAAGCTCGTGGTATTCGGGTCGAATCAGTACATTATTTAAGGAAAGTCCCTTTTTACAGGTGACCAATCGGCAGGTATCTTTATTTCTTTGGCAGAATCCAGAGTTTATGCGTATCAATTCTAAACAGAAAAGTGGATATCTCACCGGATTCCAATATGTTGATAATGTGACTATGGAATTGGCCTCAGCCGATCACTATGTCGACGCTCCTCCAGAATTACTCTTTCGTTATCATACATGGAGTCGTTTAGTAAAAGATGAGACTTCATTTGGTAAAATTAATCAGGCTGATTTTCATAAATTTCTGGATGAAGTTCCAGAATGGCAACCTCCTTATTGGCCTGCCGCCCCTAAGGAATACGTGCAAATGGTTCAAGTGTTGGCTTCAAGACAAAAAGAAGATTTAAATACTTTAGAAGTGTCAGATCTACCCACAGATGTGCGTATAGCTTTTCAAGGCTGGAAAAATTACTTTAAAGATGGGGAAGCGATCAATCAAGTGAAACCGACATTGCCCGAAATGCGCCAATTCCTTGTCAGCTATCCACACTATGCTCGCAATTTTTGGAGAAATATTGTGGCGAATTCTAATCCAGATTATCTTAAAAACCTTTCTGTAAATGATAGCGAAGGAGTTGTTCCAGCTAATGCGATGTCTCCTTTCTTGAAAGTGGCTATCTTTAATTACCTACAGGATCAAGACAAGAAGATCGAAAAAGAAGTACCTAAAATGAAGCGTGAAGTGGTAGAATGAAACTGTTTTATGGCTTAGTGCGCGGCATTTTTAAAGGGTATTTTCAATTATTTCATCGCCATCGAATCTATGGTCTGGAGCATTTTATTGAAGGAAGGGGAATCATAGCCCCTAACCATACTTCATTTTTAGATCCCCCCATTATTTGCCTTTCCTGGCCTGAAGAGATCGCTTTTCTGGCTCGAAAATCCTTATTTGATAAATTTATATTAGGAAGCTTGATTTCTCGATTGAATGCTTATCCTGTTTCGGGCACGCAGCAAGATCTCGCGTCCATTAAATTGATTTGTCAATTGCTTGGTAAAAATCAAAAAGTGGTTATTTTTCCTGAAGGAATCCGTTCTGCAGATGGGGAAATAACTGTAGTTAAATCAGGGATTGGCATGCTTGCGCTTCGCTGTCAATCTCCTGTCATACCTACTTACATTGCGGGATCGTATGCCATTTGGAATAGACATCGCCGGTTTCCTAAAATTTGGGGAAAGACGGCATGCGTTTTTGGGTCGCCTATTTATATCATGCAATTTAGCCATCTTGATAAAAAAGCAGCAAAAGAAGCTATAGCGATGCATGTTAAAGAGGCGATCGTGGCGTTAAAGGTGTGGTATGAACACGGAGCACAAGGTTTGCCTCCTTAAGGACTCCCTTATGCATTGTAGCTGGTAGAGCTCACAATTCCACCGGTACCTGTCCAGTTGTTATGGAAATATTCACCTCTTGGCTTATCAATGAGCTCATAAGTATGCGCTCCGAAGAAGTCTCGCTGAGCTTGTAGCAAGTTTGCTGGCAACCATGCAGAGCGGTAGCCATCATAAAAAGAAAGAGCTGTGCTAAAGCAAGGGATTGGAATTCCTAGTTCAGCTGCGGCCGAAATGACCTTACGCCATCCTTTTTGGGTTTTGCTAATCTCGTCTCTAAAAAAACCATCTTGTAGCAAGTTTTTCAGGTTTGTATTAGTTGCAAAAGCATCTTTAATTTTTTCTAAGAAGCGACTACGGATTATACATCCTCCACGCCACATTAGGGCAATGCCTCCATAATTCAGATTCCATTTATATTCTTGCGCTGCTTGACGCATAAGCATAAAACCTTGGGCATAACTAATGATTTTAGAAGCGTACAAGGCTTGACGGATATTTTCGATGAATTCTTCTTGATTGCCTTGCCAAGTTGATTTAGGCCCTTCCAGATATAGGCTTGCTTCCACGCGTTCTTCCTTCAATGCCGATAAGCAGCGAGCAAAAACAGCTTCACTGATCAGAGTCAAGGGTAATCCTAAATCCAAAGCATTAATGACAGTCCATTTTCCAGTGCCTTTTTGGCCAGCTACATCCAAAATTTTGTCCAATAAAGGTGTTCCATCTTTATCGTTAACTTCAAAAATGCGACTAGTTATCTCAATCAAATAACTATCTAATTCGGTCTTATTCCAAGTAGCAAACTCTGCACCTATACGCTTAGTGCTCAGGTTAAGTCCGGTCTTCATCAAATTATAAGCTTCGCAGATCAGCTGCATATCCCCATATTCAATGCCATTATGCACCATTTTTACATAATGACCTGCTCCACCCTCTCCAACCCAATCGCAGCAAGGCTCGCCATTGTCGGCTTTCGCACTGATCGATTGAAAAATATCTTTTACGTGCGGCCATCCCTCCGGATTTCCCCCTGGCATAATTGAAGGGCCATGTCGCGCACCTTCTTCGCCACCTGAAACCCCAGCGCCAATAAAAATAAGACCTTGCTCTTTTAAAGCTTTACAACGTCTTTCAGTATCAGTAAATAGGCTATTTCCGCCATCAATCAGTATGTCACCTTTTTCAAGAAGTGGAATGCATAAATTTATGAATTCATCTACAGCCACTCCGGCTTTAACCATTAGAATGATGCGCCGGGGACGTTTTAATGTGCTAATAAATTCTTGGAGATTATGTGCTCCGATGATATGCGACCCTTTAGCGGGTCCTTGTAAGAAATCATCAATTTTCGATACAGTGCGATTGTAAACCGCTACTACGAATCCATGATCATTCATGTTGAGAGCTAGATTTTGTCCCATGACCGCGAGGCCAATTAAACCTATATCAGCTTGAAGCATATACAAGGACTCCTTTAAAAATTACAATTATGCGCTAATGCTGCGTTCAACCATGCTGATTTGACGGCGCAAGGTTTCGTCATCAGAGATTTTCTTTTCAATACTTTTACAAGCGTGTAAAATCGTCGAGTGAGTTTTACCAAATGAGGCTCCCAGCATTGCCAATGATTCATTAATCCATTTCCAGGCTAAATACATAGCTACTTGACGAGGTAAAGCCACTTCTTTTGTGCGAGTTGTTCCTCGCAAATCACTTACGCGTACTTGGAAAACGGCAGCGACACATTTTAATATCTGCTCAACAGAAATTTTCTGACTAGGAGCATGCTGTAGCATTTCGCGTAAAGCTTTTTCAACTAGTTCTTCGGTAATATTCAGATTCATTAATCGGCAATGGGCGCTTAAGCGATTAACCGCTCCCTCTAGTTGTCTCACATTATTGAATATATGTTCGGCAATATAAAAAGCAATACTATTGGGAATATCTAATCCCTTCTGCTGAGCTTTATGTTGGAGAATGGCTACACGCGTTTCAAGCTCAGGCACGCCAACGTGGGCAACTAGTCCCCATTCCATGCGCGCGATCATGCGTTCAGATAATTTAAGCTGGGAAGGGGGTTTATCACTTGTAATGACAATTTGTTTTTTCTGGTTAATAAGTGTTTCAAAAGTATTACAAAATTCTTCTTCGAAGTTCAATCGGTTTTGCAAAAACTGAATATCATCCACTAACAACACATCAACGTCCGAACGATAGAATCGCTTCATGCGGTCAACTGATTTATTGCGCAAATTGTCGACAAGTTCATTAATAAAAGCTTCAGTGGTAATGCATTGAACGCGTAGCTTCTTATGGGATTCCAGTACTTGATAACCGATGCTATGTAAAAGATGCGTTTTTCCTAATCCAACGCCTCCGTGGATAAACAGTGGATTGTATGAGAGCCCTGGTCGGGCAGCGACACCTACAGCAGCAGATTTCACAAATTGATTTGTGGGACCTTCAATGAAGGTGTCAAAACGGTAATTTGGATTAAGTTTAATGTCAAAAGACTTCGACTCAGTTATATTCTCTTCCGATGCAGGTGCCTGTTGAATTTCTGCTGGCGCCTTTTTTTGTTGTGCGGCGACAACAAACTTAATAGCCGGTTCTCCATCTGCATGTACAGGTAAAAAGGCACATAAATCTTTTTTATAGTTAGAAAGGATATATTCCTTCACGAAAACATTTGGTATTTCGAGAGTGACTTCATCTGAAGAATGCTCTAAAACGGTGATGGGTGCAAGCCAATTTCCAAATGCAGTTACTGAACTACGATCCTTAACATATAAAAGAAATTGAGTCCATGCTTCACAAGTATCGCAAGCTAACATAAGTTTTGAGTCCTTTAAGAGTTATGAACAACGTTTCCACAGCGTATTCTAGAGGTATTACGTCGTTAAAATCTAACACGTGTGAACTTAGGCTGCAAGCTATTTATCTGCAAAAATTAATCTTATATATGCTAACCCACTGATAATCAAATGAGCGAGATGAACAAAATATTTATTTTAAAATTTGCAAGCTCGGCTTTATGCTTTTTTGCTATTTTCCTGCTTGGCGGTGCTAACCAGCCTAATAAAGTAATTTTTTTTATAGGTAACTTGATGGTGCAAGATAATTCATAATCCCGAATAAACCTGAAGAGCGCATTACTTTAACCAAGCTTGGATTCACATATTCGTGTGTGATCGAGCATTTGATAGACAGAGATTGTAAATCCACATACATACCAATATCACCAGGAAGGATGGTTGTTGTACTTTCTTGATACTCTGAACGCATTTTCTTGATCAGTTCTAAGCGCAGATCGCCTTCTCTTGATCCAAATTCAGTGCAAATGAGCAATTTCGGCATTGTATCTTCTAAAAGAGAGCATACACCGTAATAACCCAGGCATTCATCAAGATGCACAATTTTACTATAGTCGTTTTGATTGGTATTGCCAATTCCGGCTAATAGAAGATCACAATTTGCTAAATGTTGTCCGACAAAAGGGGTCCATCCTGCATTGGAAAGATATCCTATAGTGACATGTGAAGTTTCACCTAAGTGGGATTTTGATAGTTCTAATCGGATTCCCAAATTTGATTGTGAGAGGTCTTGGTGCCGCAAAGAGGCCGAAGTTAAAGAAAATTGCGGTTGAGTTGTAAAGTAATGAAGGAGCAAGCCATCGCCTAATTTGACTTGTTCAATTTCAGGGGATTCGGGAAAGAGTTCTAAACAGTGAATGGCGTTTCTTTCTGACTTTGAATGAGGTTTTAATAGAGTCGAAAGCTTTTGATGCGCTTTTTGATTTAGGTAGTAGTGAATAATTTGTTGATCGCCGCTTGCACGATTTAGGCGAAAATTCAACTCATAAATCTCTTGAATGTCAGCATAAGTCTCATGATCTTCATTAGTGACAATAACCATATCGATATCTTTGATATGTAATCCTGCCTGATGAAAATGGGACATGAATTTTTTGCCAGGATTGACAACAATGCCTTTATTATTCCACCTCAAGTAAAATCCCCCCGAAGCCTTTGAAGGTATGTCAGAAAAGGTATTAGAAGGAGATTCTAAGGAAGATGTTGGATTTAATTGGTTGTTTCCATTTTTCCAGCCATGAAAAATCTGAAGGCAATGATCTGGTAAAAGGGGGCGCTTTAACCAAACTTCTAGATAATTGGATAATTGGTTAGATTGGAATTGATGGTAGTTATTAATGGTTTGATCGATATCTTGAGTTTCGATTGAAGGCTGATTTTGGGTTTGTAATGTCATTGCATCGATGTCAATCATGGTTTTAAGGGTGTCGAAGGCATGATTGTGGGAGGTTTCATTAGATGCTGTATACGAGCTTGCTTCATCCGTTGCAGAATATAGCCTTTGAGTTAATTCGGCTTGGGTAGATGGGTCACTATTACTAGCGTAATTATAAACATGTGTTTCGGTATTCATTGTTGTTTCCTGTTGTTGCAAATCGAAAGAAGCAAAAGATAAGACAGGTAGCGCTTCATTCGAGATTGATAAGGGTTGATTGTTGTCGCACAAAGGCGCTTCAAATGAAAATAATTCTTCTGAGGGATTTTCCTCAAAAATGCCTGCAAGCTGTTCTTGCACATCAGGTAAATAATTTTCTATCACTTGAGGTTTCATTTGTCGCCCCCATAAAACTTAGTGTGGATCAGACATTATTTGTAAGCGATTTCGAATTAGTTACCAAGTAAAAAAAATCCTATTGACATCCTTTATCCAAACACGGCATTTTAACCGGAAAACTCATTTTAAATAATATTACTATCAGGGCTGCCATGGACACTCAAAAATTTCTGCCTTATGCTCAACCTAGTATTTCTTCAGAAGATATCGAATATGTCTGTCGATCGCTAGCAACGTCAATAATCACGCGAGGACCGTTTGTAGAGGCTTTTGAAAATGCAATAGCTTCTTATTGTGGTGCCCGCTATGGTGTCGCCTTCACAAATGCAACTGCAGCTTTAATGGCTGCTTATCGCGTTACCGATATCGGCCCTGCAGATCAAATTATTACTACGCCTAATTCATTTATTGCTTCGGTGGGTCCGGGAATCCAGCAAAAAGCAACTCCAGTATTTCTTGATATTGACCGAAATACAGGAAATATTGATCTTACAAAGCTTGAAATAAACATGGATCGCCGCGCCTCGCGTGGCAAAACAGTTGTAGTGCCCGTCCATTTCGCAGGAATTCCTGTAGATATGCAGACAGTGGATAAGTTAATCAAGAATCCAGAAACAATCGTCATTGAAGATGCTGCACATGCTCTTGGTTCATGCTACAGTGATGGCACTAAAGTTGGGTCCTGTGCATGGAG
>JACDGH010000065.1 GCA_013815395.1 Parachlamydiaceae bacterium | reverse complement strand
CAGTTACTTACGGAAAAAAATACACATGATCAACCTGCAAAGCATAAATTAATTGGCACACCTATTTACATGAGCCCGGAACAGCGCGAAGATCCTGAATCAGTCTCTTATCCGTCAGATATCTACTCATTAGGCATCATTGCCTACGAGCTAATTTTAGGAAAACTCTCGCATGGGCACATTCACTTATCCCTTATGCCAAAAGGCATCCAAAAAATACTCACTAAAACTTTACAGCCTAAACCTGAAGACCGTTATCAGGATGTGGTTGATTTCATTAACGATATTTCAGAGTATCTAAACTCTAATAGCATGCAAAAGGAAAAAAAATCGAGGGATCAATTAAGTGAACTTTCAGAGGATCTTCGCCTTGCTCAATTAATGCTAACCCCAGCAAAACTTTCCAATTGGGATACTATCGATTTTGGAGTGGCTGCGTTGAAAATGATGAATCTCTATGGAATTTATTGCGATAGTTTTATCCTTCCAAACGGGAGCTATGGAATACTTATAGGGGAAGCCTCTATCAAAGGAGCTGAAGGAATTCTCTACATTGCTATTTTGCGAGGAATGATTCGCGCGCTTGAACCTATTGCAGATCAACCCCTTGCTTTAATAACCATGCTAAACACTTTAATCACTAAAGATAAGACAAGCCAGCCAATAACCTTGAGCTATCTGATCCTTTCTCCTTCAGAAAACACATTGAAATATGTGTCTTGCGGCTACAGTAATTTATGGAAGGTCGCTTCAACTACAGATATCCCCTTCCCCATCAATGCTAAAAATACAGCCTTAGGAATAAACTCTGAGACCGAATTTAAAGAAATGACTCTTCCTTGGGAGATCGACGACACACTTATTTTAAGTTCTCAGGCTGCAGAAATAGCTGAAAGCGCAGTTGAACCGGAATTTACTCAGAGCGCTTTAAAAAAAATCATTCAGGAAAATGTTCGATTTTCACCTCAAAAACTTGTTGATGCCATTCTACGCAAACTATCATTTTCTTCTATTCAGTCCGCACGTGAAAGAGCCATCATCCTTCTCAGTATTCGCCGAAAAAAATAAAGCTCAAATTATGGAAGCCAGAGAGTCTCCGTTATGGGCAGTTAATTAAAAAATGCGGGGCACTGAACTTGAATGAAGTCAAGAAATGGAAAATGAAAAAAGGCCCACGCACAGGCATGATTTATGCCCGGGCATGGGAATATGAGAATTTGAGATTATAGTAATGCAGGATCTGCAGCTAATTTTTTTGCTTGATTAAAAAGCCAATGCAAAGTATCTCCTAAATTAGTTATAATTATTTGTTTATCTTTTTGCAATTTAGCTTCCTCCCAGCTTATTAAAATTTGAACTAATGCTTGACGAGAATATTCTTTATCGATCAGCTCTTTAATTTTTTCTATTGTAACTGAATCGCAAAATTCATTAGCACATGCAACTAATTTATCACAGTTTATTAAATCGTAAAAAACATCTGGGGTTTTATTCAAAGCGACTGCTAATAATGAAGCTCTTTTAGTTTGAGAAGAAGAAGAAATCACAGCAATAATTGTTTTAAAAACAGGATCGGTGACATTCCCAGATTCCCCATTTTTTGATCCCATCACAATTTTGACTCCGACCTGAGCTGTTTTACAGCTTGCAGCAGCTTCAGACATAGCAGAAAAGTTACGCAATTCTAATTTAGGTTGTTCAACATATTGTGAAGAAAAAAATCTTTTTGGATATGAATTCGACTTAATTGAAACCCTGCCATTGCTTGTTTTTGCTATTTCTCTGCCTATTAATGGCACAACATTCTTAATTGTAGTATTAAAACCTACTGATGACATACTTTTTTCCTTTGTTATTTTTAATTAACATCCATCTCAGACGCTTATCGAGACAACTATATTAGAGAATTCAGTTTCTCATAGCAAGAAAAATGACGTTATTCTTAAAAAAGAACAATTAGAAATTAAATACACCATCTACTTTGCACCCTCGAGCCTTTTTAATTATCTCTTCTTTATCGTTTAATATCATTAATATGGTTTTATCGTTCCATCTTTTCATTCCTTTTTACCATTCCTCTCTCCCTCTGTACCCCCTTAGCCTCAAAACGTATAAAAACCACACTAAGAAATCCCGCCCCAATTCTTCCCAGGAAGGGGGAAAATTGCTTTTTTTTTATGCTTTCATATTATGTTTAAATGATTTATCTTATAACAGTCCATGATATCCTTGTCTTGAACTTACTCGCCAATTGGCTGTAAGGCAAATAATGCATAAAAATTACGCGAATAACATCTTTTATATGGAAATAAAATATTTCCTTTTGTAAAAGGAAGTGCCGACGCACATGACACCATTATATTAGCATAGTAAACGCAAACTTTAAGCGCAGACTCATGAAAAGAAAATCGACTTTCCTTTGGCTTGTAAGATTTAATCTGCTCCTCGGCGCAGCATTTTCCCATCGTGAGCTTTTCTGTTTATCGACAGATAATCAGCTCATGTACCATCCAGAGCTTGACTGGACAAATGACAATGCACCACCTGGCACTGCCCCTAACATTGCAAGCATCTTGCGAAACCAGCCACTCAATGAATCAAAAGAATCGCCTGATTTTAATTTATATTCTCTCACCAGCTCAACAAGCGAGCCTAATAGACAATCACAGCTCGTTGACCCGAGTGATTTCTCTATTAAACAAACCTTTCCAGAAAATGCACCTAATCCACAAGAAGTAGCACTCGACTTAATAAGATCCCCTGGACTGCCTGAAAATTCAACTTCTGCAGCTACTCCTAGAACGATTTTAATCAATTTCAATAATGTCAGTATCATTGAATACATTCGCTTTATCAGTAGAATTTCCAACAAGAATTTTGTCTTCGATGAAAATGATTTGCAATTCAATGTCACAATTATCTCTGAAGAACCCACCACCATTGAGAATATCATTACAGCTCTTCTACAGGAATTGCGCATACATGATCTCAATCTTCTTGAAGAAGGTGATAATTTAATTATTCACAAAAATCCAAAGGTTAACAGCATTTCTAAAGTAGTTGTTGGCGACCCTCTAAATCCCGATTCACGTAGCAACGAAATAGTCACTCAAGTTTTCCGCCTTAATACTCTGGACCCTGAAAAAGCAGCTTTAGTTTTACGACCCTTGATTTCAGATGTTGCCCTTATCGAAGTTATCAAAAACAGCAATCATCTTATCGTCACTGACTTTGTAACGAATATTAACAAAATTTCACAGCTACTCAAGAGTATCGATGCTCCCAATAGTGGACTTGTGATTGGTCAATATGTGAGCAGACTTACTGCCATCGATGCTTTAGTGCCGATCGCCCAGAAAATCATGGAGCCAATCTCACAAGAGCAGTCCCTCAATTTTGTGACGCACACCGCTACCAATAGCATTTTTATCGTATCCACCCCCTTCCTGGTCGAACGCACAATTTCTATCATGCAATATCTCGATCAAGATCAAGGGGAAACGCGCATTCTTGATATGAACGATCTTCGTCTTGGAAGAACTAACATTACCCCACGTGCAGGTGTTACACTTCCTGGAACAACAAGCGCTCCGGAAATCCTTAGAACTCCGTCTGGACAATGGGTGCCTGGAACAGAAGGAAACTGGACTTTTAGACCTCAATTAATCCCTACTGCGCCCGGAGAAGTAGAAACAATCCCTTCAGTTCCACCAAAGGGCTCCTGGTCAAGAGATGTTGATGGAAACTGGATCTTTACACCTGGTGGTGTCTTAAACGCACCCATCGGACCGGAACCAAAAGGACGATGGAATCGAGGTAACGATGGTAATTGGCTTTATGAATTGGATGCGGGTGAAAACTTTAATCCTGAAAGGCTAAGCCGTCAATTTCAAGGCCGCCCTAGATTACCAGGTGGAGTCGAAAAAAAGGCAAAATTTTACATTTTAAAATTGTTGTACCGACGTGGAGATTCCTTAGAAAGAGTTTTAAGACAAATTGCCGATTCTCTTCAACAAAATGAAAGAGGGAACGAGGATTTAATTTCAACGCTTCGCAGTGTACAATGGCTAGACCCAAGCAATAGTTTTATTTTTAGCGGCTCCCCTGATGCTATTGCTAAAGCAATTGAGCTGGTAAAGGAAATTGACACTCCAATGCGTCAAGTCCTGATAGAAATGTTGATCTTAGAAACAACAATTACCGACTCATTAAATTACAGTGTAGCTTATGGCACACGCTTTGGCGGGGGAAATGTTTCGGGATCTCAAGGATTTATCCCTGGCGCTTCTACACTTACTGGCGCACTTGCTACCACTGGGCTTAATAGCTTAGGCCAAGTTATTCAAAGCACCACAGGGCTGCCTTTTATACCTAATGGGACTAACTTGGCAAATGCAAGTGGTTTCAATCTTGGTGTGATTGGACAAAAAATTACTCACTGTGGCAGGGAATTTGGTTCTATTGGTGGTTTAGTAAGCGCGTTGCACGATAAAGCCCGCGATAAAGTCATCATGAATCCTAAATTACTTAGTGAAGATGGGGCTCCAGCTGAGATTTTTGTAGGCATTAACACTCCTTTCCGTACGCAATCCATTTCTAATGACTTTGGTTCTGTCATTACTAGCAACTTTGAATTCCGAGATATTGGTACAACTTTTAAAGTCACCCCATATATTGGCAATGGGAATATTGTTACGCTTGATATTTCAGAAGAGGTTAGCACTGTTGTTGCCGGATTGATTACTGATGCGAATACCGCGAGCACAAGTCCAGGCCCAACCACCAGAACTAGCCGCACCACTACTCGTGTGCACATTCCCGACAATTACTTCCTGATCATAAGCGGAATGTTGCAAGATCAGGAATCGCGTGATAGAGCCCAAGTTCCATGCTTGGGAGGCATTCCACTTTTAGGCGCTGGTTTTAGCGCTAAAACAAATCGAGATGAAAAACGCAATCTTTTACTTTTTATTCGTCCAAAAATTGTGGATACCGAAGAAGAAATCCAAAGTATTACTAAGCACCAGCAGGATCTCTTCGAAATTAAGCAATGCTACAAAAATAGCCTTGAATATGAAACCGTTGAAGCATTGGACTTATTTAATATAAGAAAAACGCTTCATCCTGAAGATGAGTATGATTGTGAATGTAACTAAGGGATTCATAACTTACCGACACATATATGGTCTAATTTGCTCGTTAGCCCTCTTATGTGTCGGTTGTCAATCTAATCATTGCAGCCTAGAGCCCAATTTTTGCTACATTCCTCAACAACGCCTAATTCAGCGTTTACCCTCCCCTTTTGAACCATTGTCCCCTCAAGAGCTTGATCAAGATTGGGGAAAAGAACTTTTTATAGGTCGGGCTTTTGCACGGGAATTGGATCTTTACCGTGCCATTACCTGCTTTAAAAGATCTCTTTTATTGCTGCCTTCGAAAGCAAATAGAAAGCGAGAAATTGAATATGACATATTTTTGGCTTACTACATGGGAAATAAATATCAGGATGCTATCGACGCTTTTGATGCCAGCGGATTACTAGATACGCCTTTAGATTTCCCTGCATTTCAAGATCTGCTCATCACTTTATATGATGCTTATCAACAAGTTGGTCAGCCAGAAAAGGCTTATAAAATTTTATGCCTAATTGCCAGCACCGATGAAGAAAAAAGTAAGGCCCTTAGTTTGGCAGGGGCTGTAATTGAGGCCGACTTTCCTATGATTGATCAGATTGCTCCTAGTACACCTGCAGGAAAAACTATTACATCATTTATCATTGATTTCCAATCTGACGCCAAATCTGTGCGAAAAGCCCGAACTCTTAATGCTATATTGCCGGGTGCTGGATATTATTATGTGGGACAAAAAAAGTCAGCTTTAACATCCTTTCTAATTAACACTCTTTTTATAGCAGCAGCCTACCAACTATTTGATCGTGGTTACATAGCAGCTGGAATTATCACCGCCAGCTTGGAAACGGGCTGGTATTTTGGAGGCATTAATGGGGCCGGATTAGAAGCAAAAGAGTTTAATGAGCGTCTTTATGAAACTTTAGGCAAAGAGGCTTTGATCAAAGAACGACTTTTCCCTATACTGATGATTAATAAAGGATTTTAAAAGTTGCGCTCATTCTTTTTGATCTTTAAAACTAGCCTTTTAACCAGTGTTTTGACAAGTCTATTGCTTTCCTTACCTATGATTATTCAAGCTGAGCCATGGGGTAAAGATGCCGATCTGGTTAATGGTCCAACTCCAAAGAAAACCTCTTCTAAATGCCCCACCCCCTTATTTGGAAGATGTGCGGAAGTGATGATAGGCTTTCACCAAAAGGTCATCTCTCCAGCTGATGGTCCGCGTAGCAACTTCATTCCTTGTAGCTCTCAATACACTCTTAATGCAATGCGAAAGTATGGTTTTTTCTGTGGATTTTCAATGGGCTGCGATCGGCTTATGCGTGAAAATAAAGACCCTTGGATCTATCGGCTAACGCAAGACCGCGAGGGCAATCTTATTAAATATGATCCGGTGCCTTAAGAAAAATAAATATTCCAATGCAATCGATTTATAATATTTTGATTTCCTTCTGATGAAATATCGGCATCTGTACCAGATTGAAACCGACCAATCCATTCCTAAGGCTAAAGGAAACGCAGAGACGGGAAGGAACGCTGAGACGATGGGAAGGATGTAAGACACCCTTAAAGATTTTATAATTTTAAATGCTGATTAAATCACTGAAAATAAAGGTTAGCTCTCTGCCTCTCAGCGTTTCTCCGTGCCTCTGTGTTTCCACCTTAAGTCCTTATAAGGCCCAAGGTTCACTAAATCGAGCATTGGGGCTATATAACACTTTTTGCATTCACGTTGACAGGAACAATCACTTCCTTAATAGCCTCAGCCACACCATCTTCCTCGGTAACCCGAACAGATTCTTTTGTAACCGGTCCCGGCTCCTTAGCCAATTCGCGGGCGCGATGCAGGGCTTTTAACATATATAAATGAGGATGCCGTTCATCAAAAATAAATAAATTGCATTTGCCAATCTGCTCTATCATGCCTGAATCGCTAAGAACATCCCATATTTGTTGTGTTAAACCACATGCAACCAAATGACGCCCAGACCCTCTCAAATAATCACACAATTGCTGCAAAGCTAAACATACGGTAGCATCAATATCGCGGGCATTTTTCAGCTGTAAAATAATCACACGGGTGCTGGTGTCATCTTCAGCAATTGTTTTTAAGGTCGTCTGAAAGAGGTCTGCTGCTCCAAAGAACAACTCCCCTTCTACCTTAATGACACGTATTGTTTTATGTTCATGAAGTTTATTTAAATCCAAATTCATTAACTCGCCAGAATCATCGATATCATATTCTACTAACTGGGGAATAGCTGCTTTTTTCAAATATAAAGTTATAGAAAGAATAATGCCTATGTAAAAAGCAATATCAAGGCTAAAAAAAACACAGGAAAGTAATGTTGTCCATAGCACAAAGGCATCTGAACTTGTAGCCTTAATACAAAGAAAAAAATGTCTGGGATTGATGATATTCGCCGCCGTAACTAAAAGTAAGGCTGATAAAGCCGCTAGTGGAATATGCATAATTAAGAAGCTAAAACTATATAATATGAATGCTACAAAAACTGCATTAAGAATTGCCGCCATGCGAGTCTGCCCGCCATTAGCAAAATTAAGTCCGCTGCGTGAAGGACTTCCTCCCACAGGCATTGCAGAAATAAATGAGGAAAGTAGATTTCCTAATCCTACTCCAAAAATTTCTTGATTCGTCGATAAACGTTGGCCCGAACTTGCAGCGATGGTTTTACTTACGGAGGAGGTCTCCATCACGCTCAATAATGCTACAGCAAATGCAAAAGGTAGCATCTGATTCATAATACTAGTATCAAAGAATGGAAAAGCAAAAATTGGCCATACTTGGTAAACATTACCACTATCACCTACTAACAACACTTTTTGCCAGCGTTGCTCAATGATACCTTCTATCTCAATCGAATTAAAAACGGTAAGGTTAAGAATACTCACAACTACCCCTGCCAGCGCCAGGGTTATCACTGGTGCAGGAATGCGTTTATCCATGCGTTTAAAAAAGATCAATAAAAGCAGGCTACTGATGCCAACTAATGCCGTCGGCCAATGACTCTCAAGAGCATGAGTTACTAAATATGCTGCTTTTTCATAAAGCGAATGATCCCCTTCAAAAGTAGGCACACCTAAAAATGTGAATAGCTGATTAATTACCACCGCAATAGCAGCCCCGCTAATGTAGCCGACCACTACAGAATGACTAATAAATTGCGTCAACCTACCTAATTTACAACCAGCAGCCAAAACTTGAAATATTCCAATCAGCAAGCATAATTGGGTTAGAACCTGCACTGACATGATGTCTAGCTCTGCTCCGGACAATCCTCGATAATGAGTAAATAAAATCTCAGAGGTTCCCGATTGAACTAATATAGCTATGGCATTGCTTGGACCCACTACTAGGTGCCGCGAGGAACCAAATATTGCGGCAATGATGGAAGAATATATAGCTGCAAAAAGCCCACAAGTGAGTGGAAGACCTGCCAACATGGCATATGCCATAGCTTGAGGCACTGTCATTAAAGCTACAGATAATGCTGCCATGGCATCTTGACGAAATATATCGAAAGAATACCCTGTTAAATCTTTTTTAAAGGATAGAAGCGAAAGTTCGTCGGAAAAATGATTAAGTGCCATAGTGATACTCAAAAAATAATGCAAAAGGACGTAAAGGACTTAAGGGACGTAAAGGACTTAAAAGACATAAGCGCTTAAGGGGCTTAAAATGGAAAAAGCAATCTTTTTATCGATCAATTTTTGATTCCTTTTAAAGTCCTTTAAGTCCTTTAAGTACTTATAAGTACTTTATGTCCTTTCTTGTTGCACAATATTATAATAACAGTCTTTCATTTTAATTATTATTTTTCAAGTTGAAACACATTCAGGGCAAATTCCACTGTGCGGGAATTGCCCTTTTAATTTTTCCTTTTTAATTTTTCTATATTTTTTTATTCCGGAAATAGTTACTATGTAGCTAAAATTTTTCATTGTAAATCAGCGAGTCACCATGCCCCAACTTCTAAAAGTAGCCATCGTCGGCAGACCAAATGTCGGCAAATCAGCCTTATTTAACCGCATATCACAAAAGAAAATCGCTATTGTCGATGAAGCTGAAGGGATTACCCGCGACCGCTTATATACCGAAAGTGACTTTTTTGGAATGCCTTTTCAGCTAATAGACACTGGCGGTATCGATGCTCGATCTAAAGCTCAATTTAATGAACATATTAAACGACAAGCAGAAATTGCTATTGAAGAAGCTGATACGCTTATTTTAGTAGTAGATTCTCGCATCGGATTAACCACTCTTGATAAAGAAATTGCCGCCATTCTTCTGCGCACAAAAAAACCAGTTTGTTTAGCTGTAAATAAAGTCGATAATACCGATGAAGAACATCTTATCTATAAATTCCAAACTCTTGGGATCTCTAAAATGATCCCTGTTTCTGCAGCGCAAGGATGGAATATCGCCGAACTTTTAGAGGCGGCTTTAGGATCATTTCCAAAAGAAGTTATCCCTGATGTTGAAAATAACTCCATTCAATTGGCTGTTGTCGGAAGACCAAATGTTGGCAAATCTTCTCTGGTTAATTATCTTCTAGATGAAGAACGTTGCATTGTTAGTCCAATTCCTGGCACAACGCGCGATAGTATTGATATCCCTTTTATACACAACGATATCTCCTATAACCTCATCGATACTGCTGGTATTAGGCGCAAACAATCTGAACATGAAGTCGTTGATAAATTTGCAGCAATCCGTACAGAGCGCGCAATCGAACGCGCTGATATCTGCCTATTAATGCTTGATGCCCAACAGGGTATCACGCGTGAAGAAAAGAAAATCGCTAACATGATTGAAGAAGCCGGTAAAGGTTGTATCTTATTATTTAATAAGTGGGATCTTGTCAAAGGCTTCCGTATGGAGCACTGCATGCAGGGTGTTGAAGAAGAAGTTCCTTTTCTAAAACACTGTCCCAAAATATTTATGTCGGCTAAAACAGGAAGAAATGTAGATAAAATTTTTGAAACCGTTATTGATGTAAAAGAAAACGCTCAAAAGCGTATCACAACACACCAGTTAAATAAGTTTGTCGGTGCTTGCCTCCAAAAAAATCATCCTCCAATGCTTAACGGTAAGCGGTTGCGTATTTACTATATGGCACAAGTGGGCATTAAACCTCCTAAATTCATATTATTCGTTAACCATCCTTCCCTTATGGTTGAATCCTATAAAAAATACCTTTACAACCAATTCCGCGAAACTTATTCCTTCTCAGGTATGCCTTTGAGGATCTTCTTAAAAGGTAAAGAACGAAAAGACAAGGAAGCGCGTCTCAAAGAACTGCATGGCGAAGTTCCTGCAAGAGCTTTAACTCCTGAAGGGCAACAGCACGATGAAGAATTGGAAGATTTCGATGGGGATGAAGGCGACGAAGGCGAATTCATCGAAGATGATTTTGGAGACGATTTCGACGAGGAAATTTAGTTACTCATATTAAGAACGGATTGGATAAAACGTTAAACATTTCGTAATGGCTTTCTACGGCCAACCCATTCCGTTCCGCTTTTATAAGTTTTAGAGGCTAAGGGGAAACGCAGAGGCGGTAAGAAACGCGGAGGCACCGAGAACTAAAGTTGATTAAAAGTAATTTATAGGGTTGAATAGGGCTAAAAAACTAGTAGGTCAAAATTACAAATCTTCAGCTAAAAAGACTTCCTACTTTTGCCGCACTTTCTGTATCCTATACTTTATTCTAAATTGTAATGAGTTCTCAGCGACTCCGCGTTTCTCCCGGCCT
>JACDGH010000064.1:9056-10937 GCA_013815395.1 Parachlamydiaceae bacterium | reverse complement strand
GCTTAGGCCTGGGGTATTTGATACAAAACTGTCCAAGCGCTGACACGCGGTTCCACTAACTTCAAAAATATAAATGAGTGTTCTAACTTAAGGAATTTATATAGGCAGGATTAAGGGTAAATCTCCAAAGCTTAAATGCGTCTTCTTCCGCATAATCAATTCCGATACGAGGAGATTTAATAATTTGCTCTTTAGGGATTTGTATTTTAGAGTCTTCCAGCCAAATTGTAGTGCCATCTAAAGTAATGCCATTGTGCTGTTTATTAATACCTAAAGCCTGACATACAGACCCAGGTCCCTTTGTTAGTTCAGAGTTTAATATTTTCTTCTTACGGCGACTTAACATAATGTCAATTCCAACTTCAGGTTTGATAGCTCGAATTAAAATAGCGTGAGGAATATCTTTTTTATTGGTTACAATATTGAAAAGATGGTGTAAGCCATAGCATAAGTAAACATAGGCAGTTCCTCCTTCACAAAACATTGTCTCTGTGCGTTTAGTACGCCTGTTATTATAAGCGTGCGATGCTTTATCAGTTATACCGCAATAGGCTTCTGTTTCAATGATCATCCCTCCAGCGACGATATTCTCTGGTTCAAGGCTTGTAAATAAATATTTCCCAATGAGAGAATAGCTCAGTGAAATGACATCATCTTGTTGAAAGTAGGAAAGAGGAATTTTCTCCATTCATTTATTATAATATTAATCAGATTTGTTGGCTAACATTGAATATATATGGAATACATATACCTCAGGGAGGTACGTGCTGAGAGTTACCTTATGCGTACACTCATATAGAGGGAAATAGTTTTTATCTATTCATATTATCCTTTCTATCGTTCTAATGTTCCAATCCTTACTTTCGTTCTTGCCATTCTTCCCATTCTTCAATATTCCACAATTCTTCCTAATTACCAAATCATTGATTTTATTCTCAGCAAATCAGGAATAGGTTATACCTTAGGATATGGTATCTGGTGCCCTACAAATTTTGAATTTCAAATGGACTTTAATAACAATGAAAATTGGAAAAATGAAAAGAATTATTAATTTCTTTCAAAATGAAATTTGGAGAGAGAAAGGTGCAAAATTTAATGCGATCACCTATAAATGTTATAGAGTAGGAATATCGACGTTTCAAGGTTTTTATAATGATGAATGTTATGAAAAAGGCTCTTCTCTTACTTTTTATAGTTTGATGTCTATCATCCCCCTCCTAGCAATTATTTTCGGTATTGCACAAGGATTTGGTGTGGAGCATAAAATTTCAGCGGAAATTAGATATCAATTATTAAGTCAACCTGAAGTAGCGAATAAACTTATAGAATTTTCTCGATTATATTTAGAGGAAACTAGAGGTAGTCTGATAGCTAGTTTAGGGTTAATTGTTCTTTTTTGGACTATTTATAGCATGATAGGCAGTATTGAAAGCTATTTTAATAAAATTTGGAAAATTCAAAATTCGAGAAATTGGTGGCAACGAGTTAAAAGTTATACGATCTTTCTTTTTTTTCTTCCTGTATTCTTGCTAGTATCCAATAGTGTTATCATTTATTCCACAATGGCTACTGTCGCCGCCTCGAATTTTTTTGCATATAATTCACTCAATTTTTTTGTGATTAAAATAATTCACTATTTTATCACTTGTGGGTTGCTAAGCTTTTTCTATTTTTATTTTCCCAATACCAGAGTTTTATGGAGATCTGCGTTGATTGCAGGTTTTATTACAGGCTTAATTTTTTTCGTTTGGCAAGGAATTTATGTTGAATTTCAAGATCGCGCTACGAGTTATGGGACTATTTATGGGAGTTTTGCTGCGGTACCTCTTTTTTTATTTTGGCTTAACTACAGCTGGCTCATCATCTTATTTGGCACAGAGC
>JACDGH010000064.1:0-9046 GCA_013815395.1 Parachlamydiaceae bacterium | reverse complement strand
ACAGAGCTGTCCTTCCAAGTTCAAAATGTCCATGATCCTCAAAGTAAAAAGAAGGTCTAATTTTGATGCTCGTTTAAGTGCGTTGGTGTACTAGTCGCGCAGCGATTTAAAATGGGGTTCCTCCCCCTTTAAATCGCTACACGACTAGCAAGTTGCGTTATTAAGAGGGGTTGATCAATTTTAAAATTTGTTCTGACTGACTACGTACAGCTTCAATGCCTTTTTCATATATTTGTTGGTTATTATCTTTAAAAGGGGTGTCCAATTCTGATGGAAAGTTCATTTCAAATAAAATATCTGCTTCTTCTTTTTCAAAATAGGCAAGACGCTGATACATCACTTCAAGTGCTTTTCGGACTAGATTTGGAAGGCTATCGGCCTCAAAACCGTCAATTGATGCACTAATATCCGAAGCAATGATTATATAATCTCCTAAGGATTTTGCATGACGAACAGGTAAAGGATCACAAACGCCTCCATCTATATACATTACTCCGTTTTCTTCATAGGGAGGAAACACTCCTGGCAAGGCGGAACTAGCAAGTACCATTGAATGAAGAGCGCCCTCTTTGCAATAAATAGGTTCACCTTTATTTAAGTCAGTTACAACGGCTACAAAAGGAATTTGTAGGGATTCAAAATCTTTTGCAATTAAATTTTCCTCCAGAAATTTCTCCATTTTCTTACTCGTTGAAATTGCGAGTTTTTGAAATAAACTAAAATCGATTAAATCGTCATATTTTAAACCGATAAGGACTTCCTTAACATGGGCAATATCCTGATTCTGTGCATAAAGAGCACCAATGATTGCTCCTGAACTGCATCCTACGATCATATCGGGCTTGATGCCCATATTTCCTAATTCTTCAATAACTCCAACATGGGCAAGTCCTTTATTCCCACCACTTCCTAAAACCAAAATGACCTTTTTTGGTTGCTCGGACTGAGCTAGAATTGGGGCTGATATAATTAGCATTGACATGATAAATACAAACAAATTTTTCATTTTATTTCTCCTTTATTAAGAAATTAGTTAATTACTATAAAACAAAAAGTAATATTATACAAGATATTATATTTTAATATTAAATTTTAAAAATCTCTTAGGATGTGTTTATTATTTTAACATGCTATAATAAAATTGGAGTTGTTATAAATAATGTAGTGGTGATTTATTATGAATCCTATATCTAATTCAAATCAAATTTTCTCTCACGATGCTGTAAAATTCGTCTATCAGCCGGATGATACTGGGCAGAGAATCTATCAACGACAGCCTCTGAATAAACCTTTCAAAGTCAAAGGTCCTGAAAAATCAAAAAAAACCGAAAAAGATATGAAAAAAGAAAAAGGTAAAACTAAGCAAAATGGGAAATTAACTCCTTTCGATTTAATGTCCGGCGATTAACTCCAATAGAGCATAGCCTTTCAATTTGTATAAAAACAAATTTCACTAGACAAAATTAATACGTATACGTACAATCTCCCTTATACGAACTTAAACCTTGGAGAAATTTTATGTTTAGTCCTGCTTTAGGATTCACTCTGCTATTTGTAACAAATCCACAGAAAAGCAGTCTCTTTTATCGAGAAGTTTTTAATTTAAAACCTATTGAAGAATCTCCAACTTTTGTCATGTTCGCTTTGAAAAATGGCATTATGCTAGGCCTATGGTCCAAGTATACAGCTGAGCCTCGATTAGATGCTCCTGCTGGGGTGCTTGAAATATGCTTTCCTGCAGAAAATGTAGATCTTCTCTATGAAGAATGGGGTAGAAAACATGTAACTGTCGCTCAAAAGCCTACCGATATGGATTTTGGACGTTCTATTGTTATTCTTGATCCAGATGGTCATAGAATCCGCATCTACAAACTCCATGAGGATAAGTAATGGCACGATACTGGATCGGGGTGGCATCTAAAGAACATGTACAAAATGGGGTATTGGGAGGGTTTGCTCAAGTTTGTCATGGTAAAGCTGGTCCTTTAAATCGGATGAAAGGAGGAGATTGGATTGTCTATTATTCTCCGACCATCAAATTTGGGCATAAGGAGCCTTGTCAATCCTTTACAGCCATAGGTGAAATTACAAGTAGGGATGCCTATTCTTTTGCTATGAGTGAGGACTTTATTCCTTGGAGACCCGATGTATCTTTTGTTACGTCCGAAGAAGTTCCTATCCAAACCCTACTAAATGAATTGTCTTTTATAATAGACAAGCAAAAATGGGGATTTCCTTTCAGAAGAGGTTGTTTTGAAATCACACTAGATGATTTTAAAATAATTGCTAAAGCAATGGGGATTTTATTATGAAGAACAACGTTAATTTTAAAGAAATAAGTGTGCATGACACGCCGGATCGAAGCCCTGGATTTCTTTTGTGGCATATTAGCACAGTGTGGCGCGGATCAATTGAACAAATGCTCAAATCAATCGATCTTACTCATCCACAATTCGTCATTCTTGCTGCGCTAGGATGGTTAACCAGAAAAGGGGAGCGTGTTACTCAAGCAGCCATTGGTAAGGTTGCAGGGCTTGATCCAAACACCGCTTCTCAAATCATTAAAGGACTGGAGCTAAAGAAACTTATAATGCGTGAACAATCTTCTGATGGAAGAGCAAAAAATCCTATTTTAACAATAAAGGGCTCTGAAATTCTTAAAAAAGCATTGCCTGCCGTTGAAAACAAAGATGCCGAGTTTTTCCATCATCTTTCTACAGAAGAACTAGGGAGCTTAATTCGCATCTTTCATAAGTTAATTCCTAAAAATACGGAGATAGCACAGTAATGAAAATAACATAGTTTGGATGCACCTTTAATTTACAGAAGGACTGTAGGTTTCTTTCACAACAATTCTGTAAGTGACTAGAACAAACTTTTTAGATTTTATAGCCAAAAAAAGTTCATCTTCGTTAATTAAGATATTTGATTTAATAAAACCGTCCTTATTTGTATCTTCCTCGATAAATTTAAAAAAGCGATGGATTAAACTTCGGTTAGGGATTGTTTTGTTGAAAATTAAAACCATGTCATGTGACGCATATTTTTTAATGACGGCGTCCTCTGCATCTAAGCTGAATAATGAACGCTGATATAGCTTATCGATCAAGCTTTGTGAGAGCCCTTGGTGAATATAAATTTCATCGATACCAAATTTAGCAAGGGGGTAGCTATCATGAAATGACATTTTTTTTCCTAGGTTAAGCGTAAAATTTGTTTTGATACAAATAAATTATATGTATTAAAGGGCACTCTTAAACTGTTGCAAGATTATTTTAAATAAAGCTGCTGGAACATTTTCACATTTCCATCAAGAAGATCTGATCGCAAAACTATGGCTTCCGCTTTTTCCCACATGTAAGCATCATTTTCTTGCTCATTAAGCTGAATCTCTTCAATTGAGGCTTCACAGCAATATAATAAAATAAAGGTTTGTTGGATACCTTTAGGAGTATTCCAGTGTTGAGTATAAACTCCAAGTAGTCTTTCAGATTTGATAGTAAGGCCGGTTTCTTCATTAACTTCTCGCTTAAGGGCATCAACAGGTGTTTCATTTAATTCGATTTTACCACCGGGAAACTCCCAGCGATGGTGCCACTGTGCATGTTCGGGATCGTGACGTCTAATAAGAAGAATTTTGTTGTCTCGTTCAATTACACCTACAACAACGGTAAGTTGATGGTGAGGGACAATGATTGACATGAATAATTCCTGTTTTCAAAAGTTTTAAAAAGCATTAAAATGCACTGTTATATCAATTTTATCCAGTTTTTTCACGGGAATGAAAAAAAATCGGACAGTAATTGCGGGAAAATAAGCTAGATTTAAAATAGTGTCTAACTGAAAAAAGTGTAATTTTTGTAAGTAGTGGTATGCTACCATTACAAGATAGCCGAGGCGTCCCGACCTGCTTTCTACAAATTAAATGAGGCTAAAATCAGAAAAAACGAAAGAGTTTAAAAAAAGAGAATAGCATGACCGAAATCACTTTAATTTTTCCGCATCAAATGTTTGAAAAGCACCCAGCACTCAGTTTGCAGAGACCCGTCATTCTTGTGGAAGATTATCTATTTTTCCGCGTTCAAAACTTTCATAAACAAAAAATGGTGTTAATGCGAGCTTCGATGAGATTTTATGCTTCCTATCTCACAGACCAAGGATATGAAGTTATTTATGTAGAGTCTACGCAGCTCATTGAAAGAGAGTCTTTGTGGAAATTTTTGAGTAAAAAAAATTATCAAAAGATTCACTTCGCTGAAGTGGTTGATGATTGGTTGATGCAGGATATTCAGGCAGCTGCAAAAAAGCATAAATGGGCATTAAATAGCTATGTGACACCTGGATTTCTTTATACAAAACAAGAAGTCGAAGTTTTTTTTGAAAAGCATGCATTATCCATGGCCTCTTTTTACGCTCATCAAAGAAAGAAATATTTTATTCTAATGGATACTTCTGGTAAACCATTAGGGGGGAAATTTAGCTTCGATATAGAAAATCGCAAAAAAATACCTAAAAACCTATCGATTCCCACAGCTTATAAAGCTGCGCAGACTCCTGAGGTCTTAGAAGCAATTAAATACATTAACAAACATTTCCCTGATGCAATTGGAAATATTTCCGATTTTTCTTATCCTACAACATTTGAGCAAGCCAAAGAGGCATTAACCGATTTCATTAAGCAGCGGTTTAATTTATTTGGGGACTACGAAGATGCAATTTGTAAAAATGAATCGATACTTTTTCACAGTGCCTTATCTCCAGCCATAAATCTTGGATTGATTACCCCTCAAGAGGTTATTCAAAAAGTTTTAACTTTTAGTCATAAAATATCAGTGCCATTAAATTCCCTTGAGGGATTTATTAGACAAGTCATGGGCTGGCGAGAGTATGTCAAAGGGACGTATCAACTTTTTGGTAGGACACTTAGATCAGAAAATCGCTTTGAACATTATAGGCCTTTGCCTCAAGGCTTTTATGCGGGGACCACTGGGATTTTGCCAGTAGATGAAACAATAAAGAAAGTGATGCAATTTGGTTACTGCCACCATATCGAACGATTAATGATCTTAGGAAACTATTTGCTTTTGATGGAAACAGACCCAAATGTTGTCTACACCTGGTTTATGGAATGCTTTGTTGATGCTTATGATTGGGTTATGGTACCGAACGTTTATGCCATGAGTCAGTTTTCTAGTTTCAAAGAGATCACTACCAAACCCTACATTTCTGGATCCAATTATATTTTAAAAATGAGCAATTATGCCAAAGGTCCTTGGGTAGAAATTTGGGATGGTTTATTTTGGCGCTTCTTCGAGAAGCATCTTTCTCTATTTCGAACAAATCCTAGAATGAACATGCTCGAAAGTTACTTGAAAAAGAACGAGGAAAAATTGCGTCCAAAAATTATTCAAGCCAATGAATGGGTTGAAAAAAGAGGAGCAACTCATTAAAAAAAACTTTTTAAAAACAATGATTATACTAAATAAAACCGAGTTCATAGGTTGAATTTAACAAAGGATGTGATAGAGTATAAAGACTTCGTATTCATTTAACATAAAGGACAATATGGGCTTAGAGGCAACAACATTAAAATACAGAGACTACGAGCCGCTTAAAGAACTTTCACAACAAATTGCGATGACAAAATCAGATTTGAGTGAATTGCAAAAAGTCTCTCCATTTGATGATGACAGACTGGGCATTATAAATATATTTGACTGCCAGGCTATTAAAACAGATAGAGGAATATTCTCGTTTATGCTCTATGCTACTCCTCTGATGGAGGGCCCTCGGGCATGGGTAAAACATGAGATACATTTTAAAGCGGAACAGATATTTGATACAACATTTGATCAAAAACTCTTAAATATAACCTATTCTATTGACAAAGCAAATGCTGTGTTCAAACAACATTTCGTTTCATTAACATGATTACTTTCCACAAATCAGAGCTGAGAATAATGCAACAGTATTTTAAGATTCGAAAAGCCTTCACATAATACACCTTTAATAGGTCATCGACAGTTATTTTCATTTTGAAGTTATCTTGATTTTTTCAAGACGTGTCATTTTTTTTATAGCACTTTCTCGTTTAGATGCTTCGGAACGATTGGGGTGCGCTTCAGAATAGATTATTTTTTGGGGAGGAGAGAAACGAAAAAATTTTGCCCCTTTACTTTGACTTGAGTGAGCCTTTAAGCGCTGCTCTAGGCAATTGGTAATGCCTGTATACAACTTTCCTGAGTATGTTTGAATGATGTATACTGTCCAAGTCTTCTGTATCAAAATCGCCCTCTAATTTTTTTTTCTATTCTGTCAAAATCGTCAACCTCATCCGTCAATTTATGATCGATCACTTTTCAAGCTTTAATCTAATAAATTTCTATTCTCCCTTTATATGCATATAAGTCTAGGAAAAATACCCTTTTAAATTGGCTAGGCTGCTCACAAGGTATCCAGGGCGTCTCGCCCTGCTTGCAACAAGTCAACGAGCCTATAAATTAGAAAACGCTTAAAGAGTCCTTTTTATATAGATTAACTAACTTAATCTCGCCTAGCAAAAATGGATCATGAAGTTTTTAAGTTTCTATGATTTTCGATTGCGTTTAAGTATAAGAGCGTCTTAAATTTTTCTGTTATTGCTAATGAACTGTACAAGATCACGTTCATAATGAAGACTTAAATTAAAGATAACTGTCCCTCCATCGTTATCTTTAATATCAGGATCGGCACCTGCGTCAAGAAGTAATTTTATAATTTCTTTATGACGACCCTTTATAATCTCTTTATAACGGCTCTCAACAGCGAACATCAAAGCTGTCCAGCCACGTTTCTTAGTTTGAATATTCAAATTAGCTTTAGCACCAACGAGTAACTCTGCAATCTCTTTATGACCTTTAGCAGCAGAAAGGATTAAAGCTGTATCACCATTTCGATTTAGGATATTAAGATCAGCTTTAGCATTAATAAGTAACTCTGCAATCTCTTTATGGCCTAGATCAGCTGCAAACATTAAGGCCGTAACTCCATATCTATTTTGTAGGTTAAGATTAGCGTTAACTTCAAGAAGTTCTTTTACAACATCTGTAAAGCCATTACAAGCAGCGCGAATCAAGGCTCCGACACCTTGTTTATTTTGAGCATCAGGATCTGCTTTAGCTTTAAGAAGTAGTCTTACAGTATCAGGTTGATCTCTGTTGGTAGCTAATATCAAAGCTGTATTGCCACATTCATCTCGAATGTTAGGATCGGCTTCAGCCTTAAGTAACAACTCTACAATTTCTTTTTTTGCATTATTAGCAGCACACATTAAAGCAGTCCAGTCATTTAAAGAGCGAAAGGTAACCATGTCTTTTGTATTTCTTTTTATATTAGGATTAGCTCCCTTATTAAGTAGGAGTTTTACAGTCTCTGCGTGATCATCTTCGTGAGCATGTTCAGCGGCCAGTATCAAGGCTGTATCACCACATAGGTCTTGAACATTAACATCAGCTCCAGCATTAAGGAGTAATTCTACAATTTCTTTGTGACCTCGTCCACTAGCCCGCATTAAAGCTGTATCGCCATTTTTGAAAGTTTGATCACTAAAGTTCAATTCACAATTACTCATTCTACTTGGGTCTATAATGTTAGGATCGGCTCCAGCTTCAAGAAGCAATTTTACAATTTCTTTATTACCATTTAGAGCAGCTCCCATTAAAACTGTAGAACCAAAGTCATCTCGACTCATATAACTTCGATAATTTATATTAATCTCAGGATGATTATTTAAAACAATTTTTACACCTTCTAAATAGCCACATTCTGCAGCATACGTGAGTCGCGCTAAGGGGTCTAAGATAGTATCAAATTTGATTTTCACATGTTCCGAAGGGTCCACTTGTGATGATTTTACTATCTCTGTTTTCGAAATGTCGCTTTCAAAGTCTTCCCGGGTCGTTTCATCTTTATTTAAAATTTTATCTATTGTCGGTGGAGTCACCGCGAACGTGCGTTTAGAGAACAGGCGGTTGCCAAGAGAGATGCCGGCGTTGTCGAATTCTTGTATAGCCAAGGTAATTTTTTCGATCAGAAGCAAAGGGATGGTGGCCAAAACTTTTAGAGCTGTAATTAGATATGTCGAAGTCCTTTGCTCAATCGCATTCCAAGCCGTCAGGCGTTCAAAATGCTTAGCAAAAGTCAGTGGTTTAAAACGATTTCCTGGTGTTACTGGCAATAGCGTTGCGTTTAAAAACGTTGCGTTGGATCCGGTTGAGAAATTTTTGGGAAATTCTAACATGTCTGCTCCTTGAAATTTATAAAAACCGCTTTAAATTATAAAACGAAAAGATAATTAAATTAATTCAAAATTTTTTAAATGTAATATTATTGTTAACAAGATAATTGTTAAATGATTGTTATAAGGTTTGGTTGGTTCTAAGAAGGAAAATCGGGCGGTTTTCACCTTCTCAGGAAAACTTTTGAGCATTTTCAGAACTTTGATTTCACGAATTGCAGCTTTGCATAAGCATTCAATGCTTTCTCATCATAATCACGCGATTTTAATAGCTCCTAAGTTGCCGAATAAAACCTTCTTGCATGTATTGTTGGGCCATTAGATAGTAATGTTCTGCACTAATCCACAAGTGAGGATCAAGGTCGTTTTTGTTGGACTGAATAATTTTTTTTACTTTTGGTGTAAACAGGGATGTTTTAGATAAAAAAGGCCCAGATTTAATAATAGTCGAGAAGCAGTAAGTAATTTTCTTTAAAATGTTTTATTCTGTTTAAAACAAAGATCAAATTTTCCGGTTCTTGGGAAGAATTGGGGGCGGGGACAATGTATTGACAAACTGCGACATTGTGATAGATTACAGTTTCCATAGATTTTTTAATTACAATATTCCCTCTTTTTTGCTCATTTTTCTTTCATTATGTAGCCCATACCCAAGCCGCAACGAGCATAGCGAGTGCTGCGCAGGTATGGGTAGGCACATCAAAATTACTTTAAACCGCGGAGTCGGTTCCTCATTTTTTTTCATTTTTGCTCCTTTTTTTATTCAAAGAC
>JACDGH010000063.1 GCA_013815395.1 Parachlamydiaceae bacterium | reverse complement strand
CGTGTTTAATGTGCCATGACTTTTTAAGGACTTACAAAATTAGGCAGGCCACACAGCGATTTAAAATAGATTTACTGCACATTTTAAATCGCTATGTGACGAATAACTTGATGAATAAAGTTAACGAGAGCCAGCAAGCTCAGGTTCTTTAAGATGTTTTGAAATTTTGCTTGTCATTTTAAACATATCGATCTGTTCGTTAGAGCCAAGTACTTTTGCAAGCTTCTGATCGGGATTGATGTTGCGCTTGTTATCCTGAGCTTGAAGTTTGTGCTTTTTGATGTATTCCCAAAGCTTTTTAGTTACTTCAGTACGTGCCATAGGGCCGATACCGACGATTTCTGCAAGTGCATCACTAACTTGCACTGGTTTCATAAATGCTGAAGGCTTCTTCTCTTTGGTCATTTAAGTAACTCCTTATTGTTATTCAGTTTAAAGATTTGTTCGGTAACTTATCATTTTACAGATTTTACAGCATCCATTAAGGCGCCAAACTGGCAAACGATCACAAGCAAATATTTACCTACTAGGGAATCCTTTTATCGTTGAATTGATATTATAGTCAAAACAATTCATAGAAAGGCCTTTCGGGTAAAACATAAATTCACTTCTAAAAGTGTAAGTTTTTTATTTAAAACATTTAAAATTAAAGAATTACATTTTTTTTTAATTAGATGAAGTCGGAAATTTTTGATTAAAAAGTTGGTCTGACGGCATTGTCGCTTGCGCTGTTTTTGGTAAACAGCTAATCTAATTATTGAAGTTGGCTTCGTACAAGAGTTGATAATATGATAACAGAAAAAGATACTTTTGCATTTTCTCAAAAAGTCGCTGAGGTTGAATTACTGAACAGTAATCTTCTGAGTGCAAAAAATTGGCTAGAAAAAGTTCACATTCTCGATTCCAATCAAATTGTAAAACAGTTTTTAGTTCAATATTCATTCCTAAATCGCCTTCTAGTCAAGTTTGATGCTTCTGATCAATTTCTTATTAAAGCTCTTTTAGCTATAGGACAAGGCCCTGTCGTTTTTCAAGGACTTGAGAATAGAGAAATATCTTTTGATCAGTTTGCTAAATTTATTTCCTGGTTAGGAGAAATAGAAAATTTCTATAAAGTGATAGGCGGAGTAGTTGGTTACCATCTCACAGTACTTCGAATAATCGAATCAAAAAATACTAATCAACAGCCTAAACAAAGCGGTGCGTTTGTTAGCTATCATGAACCTGATGGCATCGATTTATTAAATGATAAAAGGCAAAGTCGCCGATCTGTGCGCTGGGGCATCGAGCAAATGGAAAAAATGGCCGAGATTTATCCAATCGGCGGAGCTGGTGATCGATTGAATTTGCTTGATGAAACCACAGGCAAAGCCTTGCCAGCAGCACAATTGTTATTTGGCGGTCGATCTCTCCTAGAGGGGATGATTAGGGATCTAGAAGGTCGCGAATTCCTTCACTACAAGCTTTTTAACAAGCAGATTGCTACCCCTCTAGCTATGATGACATCGCACGAAAAAAATAATCATGAGAACATCTTGCAAATATGTGAAAGCAATCAGTGGTTTGGAAGGGATAAATCCAATTTTTTCTTTTTTATTCAAGTTCTGGTTCCAATGATCACTGAAGAAGGTTTTTGGGCCATGCATGAGGCACTAACCCCTATTTTAAAACCAGGCGGTCATGGTGTTATTTGGAAAATAGCTTTAGATAAAGGCCTTTTTGAATGGCTTGAGCAGCGAGGTCGCAGTAAAGCTATAATGAGGCAAATCAATAATCCGGTGGCGGGAATAGATAATGGATTACTTGCACTATCAGGCTTTGGCTTACATGAAAAAAAGAAATTTGGTTTTGCCTCTTGTCCACGTCTTTTAAATATGCCAGAAGGAATGGATGTATTATGCGAAAAAGAATTGCATGGTGAATTCGAATATTGCGTTACAAATATTGAATACACAGAATTTGAACAACGTGGCATTTGCGATTCTCCAAAAACTCAAGATAGTCCATTTTCTCAATTTCCAGCCAATACAAATATATTATTCGTTGATCTAAAGGCGATCAAACCTATTATTGAGCAATGCCCTATTCCTGGGGCTATTGTTAACATGAAAACAAAAGTTTCTTGTCTCTCGCCTGAAGGAGAAAAAGTTCAACAATATGCTGGACGACTTGAATCAACTATGCAAAATATTGCAGGTTATATTGTAGATAAATTTTCAAAGCGTCTGCAAAAAGATCAACTAGTAAATTTAAGCACTTTTCTGACGTACAATGAGAGGAAAAAGACCATTTCAGTGACCAAACAAGCCTTCATACCTGGTAAATCTATTTTAGGTACACCTGAGGGATGCCATTTTGAAATGATGCAAAATTACTACGATCTTCTAACAAACAATTGCCATTTTGAAATGCCACTTCCTAGTGATGAAGCAGCCTATTTAACGTTTGGCCCTACTGTATTAGCAAGCTTTCATCCCGCTTTAGGAATGGTTTACGAAGTGATCTCTCAAAAAATAAGAGGGGGTCATATTGCTAATGGTTCAGAATGGATAATGGAAATTGCGGAAGCTGAGGTGGTCAATCTTAATTTAAGCGGAAGTTTGTTAATCATGGCCAAATCTATTATGGGCAAAAAACAAGCTGATGGAATTGTTGTCTACGATAGTGCTAGTTGTGGAAAATGTAGGTTAATAAATGTAACTATTCAAAATCAAGGCATCTCGCGATCTTCGAAAAATATCTTTTGGAAACATGAAATTGATAGAAAAGAATCTCTAAAAATTGTTTTGCATGGTAACGCCGAATTTTTTGCGGAGAATGTACATTTTGTAGGAAATTACCATTTTGAAGTGCCCGAGGGCCATCGCATGATTGTTGAACAAAAAAATCATCTTATTGAATGGCATCTTAATAAGATTGATGGTCCTACTTGGGTGTGGGTATACACCTTCGATGAGCAAGATAGGATTCGGCTTAATATTAAATATAATTGATATGTTGTTACAGAAATGAAGAAAACTAATTTTAAACTTTTAAGAATGATTAAAAATGCAAAACCGCGCCAAACGTTCTCAATCACATTTTTATAATCACTCTCTGGCTTTATTGACGGATTTATATCAATTGACAATGTGTTATGGTTATTGGAAGGCGGGTCTTGAAAATAGAGAATCTGTTTTCCACCTATTCTTTCGTAAACGTCCCTTTCATGGCGGATTCACAGTTGCTGCAGGTCTAGATACAGTTATAGAATATTTGGAAAATTTTCATTTCGATGCATCTGACCTTACCTATTTAGCAAGTTTATGCGGTGCTGATAATCTTCCTTTGTTCGAACCAGCATTTTTTGATTTTCTTGCTCAAATGCAATTTACATGTCATTTAGATGCGATTGCTGAAGGCAACGTTGTTTTTCCTTATGAGCCTCTTGTTCGAATTCAAGGTCCATTGATCCAATGTCAGTTACTCGAAAGCTCTTTACTTAATCTCATTAATTTTCCCACATTAATTGCAACAAAGGCTGCAAGAATGTGTATTGCCGCTGGAGGAGATCCTGTTTTAGAATTTGGTTTGAGACGTGCTCAAGGGATTGACGGAGCCCTCACTGCAAGTAGAGCAGCATATATTGGAGGATGTGATTCAACTTCCAATGTGCTCGCTGGAAAGTTATTCGGAATTCCTGTGCGTGGAACGCATGCTCATAGCTGGATTATGGTTTTTGATGATGAACTAGAAGCTTTTCAAAAATATGCTGAATATCTTCCCAATAATTGTGTATTTCTTGTGGACACTTATGACTCGCTCGAGGGGGTAAAAAAGGCAATTATCGTAGGTAATTGGTTAAAAAAACAGGGGAAAAAATTTCTTGGTATCCGCCTCGACTCAGGCGATTTAACCTATCTCAGTATTAAAAGCCGGGAAATGCTCGATGCTGCTGGTTTCTATGATGCTGTAATCATAGCCAGCAATGATTTAGATGAAACCATCATCAGTGAACTTAAGCGAGAGGGCGCTCAAATTAATGTGTGGGGGGTTGGCACGAATTTGGTAACATCCAGCAGCCAGCCGGCTTTAGATGGGGTTTACAAATTATCTGCAATTAGAGACCCTGGCGGCACATGGAAATATAAACTTAAGTTGTCCGAACAAATGGTAAAAGTTTCTAATCCAGGCATCCTTCAAGTCAAACGTTTCATGGATCAAGGGAGCTACATTGCTGATGCTGTTTATGATGTAAATCTTGGATTAAATTGCAATTCAATCATTATTGATCCCCTCGATTCTACTCGACAAAAAATTCTTAATAGCAATTGGGAAAGCCGCGATTTACTTGTTCCCATTTTTCGAAGCGGAAAGCTGGTCTATAACCCTCCCTCCCTGCATACAATTCGTTCTACCACCCAAAAAGAATTAGCACTTTTCCATTCAAGTATAAAACGTTTTATTAACCCGCATGCCTACCCCGTGGGTATGGAAAAAACGCTTTATGAATTAAAAGTTAATCTAATAAAAAATATTCGCAACCAAGTTTCTTATGCTACAGATATCTCAAATTAAATTTTTCATCATGATTAGGAATGACTTATGACAGCATTATTACTTGTGGACATACAAATTGATTTTCTACCAAGTGGTGCCCTAGCAGTGAAGGATAGCGATCAAATTATTCCCGTTGTTAATAGATTAATGGATCAAAGCTTTGATTTTATTATAGCCTCACAAGATTGGCATCCCAAAAATCATAGTAGCTTTGCTTTGACGCATCTTAAACAGCCCGGTGATCTAATCCTTTGGCATGGCTTAGAACAAATCCTATGGCCTGTACATTGCGTACAGCAAACGTCGGGGGCAGAACTCTCACCTTCACTAAATAGCATAAAAATAAATAAAATATTCTATAAAGGAACGGATCAGAATATTGATAGCTATAGTGCTTTTTACGACAATGAGCATCGCAAATCCACTGGTTTGGTGGAATTTCTAAAAGAAAAAGAAGTTCATGATATTTATATCACGGGATTAGCAACAGACTACTGTGTAAAATACACTGTTATAGATGCACTCAAACTAGGTTTCAATGTATTTGTCATTGAAGATGGCTGTAAAGGCGTTAATTTGCACCCAAATGATACTAAAGATGCATTATATGATATGCAAGAAGCGGGGGCTAAAATCATTTTTTCATGTAATCTCAAGTTTTGAGATTCGCCATCAGTACTCAATAAAAACTTTTCAGTATACTGGATTATGGATATTAATAGCACCTCATTATCATCGCTTATTAATTATTATGAATTTATTTTCGAAAAAATATTGACTAATGTTTTTAATAAATCATTTTATTTCAAAGACTTAGGTCAAATTGTGCAAAATCATTACAAATAATTTCCCAATAATTTCGAATCTTTATATATTCTTAACGTTTTCATTGTAATGTGAGTTGCAATTATATATAATTGTGATCTCTAAATCTAAATCTAAGTAGGAGTGCTTAAATGAGTGTTACAACAAATTATGTTAATAATTTTTTAAATCGCGTTGAGGCTTGGGGTAATAATTTTAATCCAGAAACATTTGAAGAACAAGGCTGGTGTAAAAAAAATGTGGCTACGCGTTTTGCCACTTTTTTTGTTGGTTCTGTTTTAGATGTTACGGCAGTAGCAAAAGAAGCACTTACGGCTGTATGCGTTCCGGCTAAAATCGTTCTAAATAAGATAAGTATTATTTCTGGCTCTGAGGGCATAAATTCTATAGAGCGCGAGCTTCCATCTACAACAAGTCTATTCAAAACTGTCTATCGTGTTTTGGCTTATGCTTTAGGAGCTTTTTCATCATTAACGTTAGGTGTTCTCTCACCTTCATTAAACTTTAGATTTCATTGTTATTTGGGTATAGCAAAAAATCATATTGAAAGAGATCAGGAAATTTCTTCATTTTTGCAACAAGTTGAATACGATAAAAAAGCCAATGACTTACTTGTGCAAACATCAAATAGTTCTTCTATAGCACCCTTAGAAGTTGTATATGAAACTTCAGAAGAAGTTCCAACTGAATGTGAAGTATTAGAAGAAGTTTCAACTGAATATTTGGAAGAAGCGCCAACTGAAGCTGAATGTGTATTTATAGAAGAAACATCTAATGAAACTGTGGAAACAACTAAAGAAACTTTAGATGTAGTGGAAAAAACAATAGTTGATACCTATTCCAGCGAAAAAACCACTTCTAAAAAGAATGAGATCGAAGTTGCTAGTGAAGATGCTGTATGTAAAACAACAGTGTTAAATGACGTACCTGTAGCAAAAGTAAGCACTTCCACTAAGGTGATAAAAGCGACTAAATTATCAATTGATGATGCTGATAAAGCCCCTCAAGGATGTGTTACAAGATCTTTGCAAAGAGTGTCTAACTGGTTTAATGAAAAATTAGGACAATAGACCTATATATAGAATTAATTATATTTTCGGGGTTGCAGGGTCTTGCAACCCCGCCACGTTAGCCAGGGCGGCTCGTCCTGTTTTCACAAATCTAGCATGACAAAAAAAATGATAACGGTGAGAGTTTTTTTACCTATATAAAACCGCCAAACACACAGCATAGATTGTATTGACAATTTTCTAAAAATTTTTTAATTTTTCTTTTGTATTTTTTTTTTGCTTAATAACACAATTTCGTTCAAAGTCCATTTATTGACACGCGGAGATTAAATTTATGAACTTTTATCAAACTGCTTTTTTATTTTCTTTATTAATTGCGATCACTAATCTTGTGCAAGCCGATGAAAGTACTGAAAAGCCTAAAACTGAAAAAGAACCGAAAAAAGAGATTAAGGAAGAAGTGGTCACAACTTCGCATTCCGTGAATATTGATGGTTTAGAGGTTTTGTACAAAGCCACGGTAGGAACTCAGATTATTAAAGATGATAAAGGCAATTCGAAAGCTTCTGTATTCTACATCGCTTACACGAATGATAATGTAGAAAGTAAAATTACACGTCCAGTCACTTTTTGTTTTAATGGAGGGCCTGGATCATCGTCTGTTTGGTTGCATTTAGGGATATTTGGACCAAGGCGCGTGAATATAAACGACGACGGTTTGAGTGTCGATCAACCTTATCATTTAGTCGACAATCCTTCTTCACTATTAGATGTTACCGACCTTGTCTTCATTGACCCTGTTTCTACAGGCTTCAGTCGACCGGCTCCTGGAGAGGATGCTAAACAATTTCATGGCGTGGATGAAGACATTCAATCAGTGGCAGAATTTATTCGTCTTTACACCACCCGTAATGAACTATGGGAAGTGCCTAAATTTATAGCAGGCGAGAGCTATGGCACTACACGCGCTGCAGGATTGGCCCAAGAGCTGCATGACAAACAACATCTTTATCTAGATGGTATCTTGTTAATTTCTACTATCTTAAATTTTCAAACTATCACTTTCACTTCTGGCAATGACTTGCCATACGTACTTATCCTTCCTTCTTATACTGCTGCTGCGTTAAGTCATCAGAAACTTTCCCCTGAACTTCAGAAAGACTTTAATAAAACCCTTCTAGCAGCTGAAGAATTTGCTAAAAATGAATATGCCCTAGCTCTTATGCGTGGGGATACCATTAGTCCTGAGGATCATTTAGCCATTGTTAATAAAATAGCAAGTTATACCGGTTTAACTAAAACTTATGTCGATCAAGCTAATCTTAGGGTAAGTATATTGCGTTTTGCGCAAGAGCTTTTAAGATCTGAAAAACGCAACATTGGGCGTTTTGATAGCCGTATGAAAGGCATAACTTCGGATGTTTGCAGTGATAGCATTGAATTTGATCCAAGCTTTGATCTGATCATGGGATTATTTGCAGCAACCTTTAATAATTATGTGCGTGCGGATTTAAACTGGAAGAGCGATGAAGAGTATAAAATTCTTGCAAATGTCTGGCCTTGGAATTACAGCACAGCGACTAATCAATATCTCAATGTAGCTGATAAACTGCGTGATGTTATGAATAAAAATCCCTCTTTGGAGGTGTACATTGCCAGTGGTTTTAATGATTTAGCCACGCCTTATTTTGCAACCAACTATACGATTACTCATTTGAATCTTGACCCCTCTTTAAATAGCCATATCACCTCTAAAAACTATGAGGGAGGGCATATGATGTATTTGAAATATGCAACAATGATTAAAATGAAAGCTGATATTTCCTCCTTTTTCAAGCAGCGTTTGGAGAAAAGACAGCAACAATTTGCAATAATTGGTAAAAAGGCTTGATTTTCGAATTGGTCCTTGGTATTATTCATTTTCTTTCCTGGGGGGCAATAGCTCAGTTGGTTAGAGCAGCGGACTCATAACCCGCTGGTCGCTGGTTCAAGTCCAGCTTGCCCCACTTTTTTAAATCACGCTCACTCTACAGCATGAGCGGATTTTCAGAGTTGATTTACCACGGTTTAATTAATCTCATCTTTCAAAATGGTGCATTTTTGGTGCACTACTCCACAACAACTGGCAAAAAACAGGCTCGAAAAGCAAATGGTCTTTTTCGGGAAAATATTTGCCGTTTTTCTATCAAATTTTTTCTCAAATGCACCAAAAGTGCACCATTTCTTTTCGTAAGCTCGTAAAACATTATTAAATCAAGAGAGAGCAAAGGCTAAATATCAGCAGATTAATAATCCGATGTTGTGGGTTTTTCTCTGATAAAGTATGCTCTTTGACCAAATGACAGGAGCGAACGATTAATCATGGCTTACATTCAAGAACGACTAGGAAAAGATGGTAAACCAAACTTTCGTGTACAAGTCCGACTAAGAGGATATCCCTGACAAACAGCTACCTTTGAAAGGAAAACTGATGCTAAACTTTGGGCGCAACAGACGGAGTCAGCAATTCGAGATGGACGACACTTTAAGACTACTGAAGCAAAGAAACATACCCTTGCAGAACTTGTCGATCGGTATTTACGAGATATCATCCCCTCTAAACCTAAGAATGCTAGAACCCTGAGAGCCCAACTCATTTGGTGGAAGCAACAAATGGGCGAGTACATCTTAGCTGACGTAACCTCTGCTCTGATTGGAGAATACCGAGATAAACTGCTCAAAACCCTCACTCCAAAAGGAACGGCTCGCTCACCTTCTACAGTTGTCCGCTATCTATCCGCCCTGTCTCACGCTTTCACCCTAGCAGTAAAGGAATAGGGTTGGATTGAAGACTCTCCCATGAGAAAGGTCACAAAGCCAAAGCAGCCGAGAGGTAGAGTGCGGTTTTTAGATGAACAAGAGAGAGAAGGTCTCTTATTAGTTTGCAAAGAAAGCCCAAACCCTTATCTCTATCCTGTTGTTGTTCTTGCCCTTTCAAGTGGAATGCGTCAAGCAGAGATCATGAATTTGAAATGGTCTGATGCCGATCTACAAAAAGGCCGAATCATCCTGCAACAAACAAAAAACGGAGAGAGGAGGGCCGTTCCTCTTGCAGGTTTAGCTTTACAGCTATTACGAGAGCTGGAAAAAGTTCGCCATATTGATACCACTCTAATCTTCCCCAGTAAAAGTTTCAAACAACCTGTTGATTTACGTTTTCCTTGGGAAAAGGCTTTAAAAGCAGCTGAAATCACTGATTTTCGCTTTCACGATCTCAGGCACTGTACAGCGTCCTATCTTGCTATGAATGGTGCCAGCTTGGCTGAAATCGCCGAAGTGCTTGGTCACAAAACTCTTTCAATGGTCAAGCGTTATGCTCATCTTAGTGAAAGTCATACTGCGGGCGTAATTTCTAGCATGAACGAGAAAATCTTTGGAGTAGTAGGATAAGACATGGCTTCTACCGTAATTTCAGATGAGAAAGTTGAACAATATAAGACAGCTCTAAAAAGAACTTACTGGGAGCTGCACGAAGCAGCTCATTTCCTTTTTGGTAATACAGAATTTGCTTTGAGATGTAATCTTGATCCAAACTCTGCCGAGTTCTTCCACACAGCAAATTTTGGTCTTATTCCCTGTTCTTGGGAAGCATCAAACCAAGATGCATATGATCAGATTTTGGAGAAAATTTACACAGCCATTCAAAATGAAGAAATATGGGTATATAGCTATAGATTTTGCAAAGCAATAAGCATAGAAGGTAGTTTTGCAAAAAAGCACCCTTATCTAAATAAGCACACTTATTTTTTGCATCCAGACGATGCTCTTGCTATTGCAATTACAGAAGGAATACAACTACCTTTTGAATTACAGATTGCTAGTAGTCTATACCAAACAAAAAAACCGACAGAAGCAAAAAAAGGAGGATGGAAAAATGAAACAAAGCGTGAAGCTCTTGCTCAAATCTATTGGTACGAAAACCCTGGAGGAAGCATTCAAGAATTTGTCAGACAGGCCTATCAGTTAAAAGCAGAGTCACAAAAAAAATATGGCTCTTGTACAATTACAAGGTCTGTGGGAGGAATTCTTTACAAGTCGACAAAGAAAGGAAAGTTTGAATTCATTAATGGTAATGGAGAAAATACTCCCAAAAATAGGGGTCGAATTGTCAAAAACATAAAATGCTCTAATGAATTGATTCCACCTATCCCTGGGATTATTGTAAGAAAAGATGAATATGTAGCATTTGACTTTAAGAATCTAAAAGTCGTTCTAGAAACCATCAAAGACCATCTTTGTTTTAAAAATCCAGCTATAACATCGGAAGAACTTCTTAGTTATCCGTTAATCCAAATATACTTTCAAGCAGGAGGAGCTCCTCTAAACAAAATCATCGAATTTTCTCTAAGGCATACTTTAGAGGATATGTTCCTCTACGAGAATAGTCCTTCTAATATTTAAAAAATTTACTACTCACCCCTTTTTCTCTTTTTCTTTTTTTTCTTGGGTAATGGTCCCGTTCATCACTTTGTTGTTAAATGATGTTCGTTATTAAGCAACACCGTTGTCTGCTAACGATGCTCAAAAAATAAGGAGTGATGAAATGAATGAACAACAACCAACTACAAGATTGATCCCTTGTACAG
>JACDGH010000353.1 GCA_013815395.1 Parachlamydiaceae bacterium | reverse complement strand
CCTTAAAGCAGCTCTCGATGCGCGCAGCGATGAAACTTTTGTCGTTATGGCACGCACTGATGCTTTGGCATCAGAGGGATTTGAAAAAACAATTGAGAGATGTCACGCTTATGAAGAAGCAGGAGCGGATATGCACTTCATTGAAGCCGTTACATCTCTTGAAGATTATTCCAAATTTAAAAAGGTTTTGCAGCGCCCTATTTTAGCTAATATGACTGAATTTGGAAAAACTCCCCTTTTTACAACAAATGAGCTCGCCACTGCAGGCGTTGACCTCGTTCTTTATCCTCTTTCAGCATTTCGCGCGATGAACCTCGCGGCCATTAAAACGTATCAGGAAATCAAAACTCGCGGCACCCAGATTCACTTGTTGAACCAAATGCAAACTAGAGAAGAACTTTATGGTTTTCTCGACTACAATTTCTACGAAATGCAAGCCCAGTTGTTAAAGAAGTCCTAACTTATACTTAAAGGAAGGGTTATATGGACAAAATGCAAGAAAAGAAGAAAATTGGCGGTCTTGCCGGAATTGTAGCTGGAGATTCGGCGATTTGCTTGTGTAGCGCCGAAGATGAAAATCTGCTCTATCGAGGCTATGCTATCGGTGACCTAGCGCAGCATGCCACCTTTGAAGAAATAGCCTGGTTACTTTTGCGTGGTACATTGCCCACAAAGACCGAATTAGCAGGATATAAATCTAAACTTCAAAGTCTACGCGATCTTCCAAAACCGCTAAAAACTATGCTTGAAATCTTGCCAGCCACAACCAATATGATGGATGTCATGCGCACCGGTTGTTCTGCCCTAGGAAATTTTGAACCGGAAACTCCAAAAACTCCCCCCTTTGACATCGCTGATCGCCTGATCGCAATTTTTCCATCCATGTTACTTTATTGGTATTTGTTTCATAAAAATGGAAAACCCCCTGCACTTCATAGCGATGAAGAATCACTCGCCGGCCATTTCCTGCATTTGCTTCATGGCAAAGCTCCAAGCATAGAACAGCGGCAATGCCTCGATGTTTCACTTATTTTGTATGCCGAACATGAATTTAATGCTTCCACATTCACTGTACGCACTATTGCATCCACTCTTTCTGATTTCTATTCCGCCATCTGCGGAGGTATTGGAGCCTTGCGCGGTCCGTTGCATGGAGGCGCCAATGAATGGGCGATGGCATTATTGAAGCAATTTAAAAATGCAGATGATGCTGAAAAAATCATACAAGAGATGCTTTCACAAAAGAAATTAATCATGGGATTTGGCCACCGTGTTTATACCACTTCAGATCCACGCTCTGCCATAATTAAGCAATGGGCTCATAAGCTTAGTAAAACAGCTCATGACGGTGAATTATTTCCGATTGCTGAGCGTATCGAAAAAATAATGTGGGATGAAAAGCATCTTTTTCCCAATCTCGATTTTTACAGCGCTTTGGCCTATCATTTTTGTAATGTTCCGATTCCTATGTTTACACCCCTCTTTGTGATTTCACGCATCACTGGCTGGTCGGCACATCTCTTAGAGCAACGAGATAACAATAAATTAATTCGCCCCATCAGCAATTACATAGGGCCTGCCCAAAAAAAAATGTAATTTGATTAATTAGTTAGAAGGAAATGTTCTATGCCCGAAACTGATGGTGTCTTAAAAATAATTGCCGATTATGTTCACAACTATACCATCTCCAGTGATGAAGCCTATCAAACCGCCTTTGTTGATCTTGCAGATACACTTGGTTGCGGCATCCTAGCTCTTAAATTTCCGGCGTGCACAAAATTACTGGGCCCAGTTGTAGAAGGCACTATTGTCCCTAATGGAAGCCGCGTACCTGGCACAAATTACATTTTAGATCCTATTAGAGCAGCTTTTAATATAGGCTCAATGATTCGCTGGCTAGATTTTAATGACACCTGGCTAGCAGCAGAATGGGGACATCCCTCAGATAATCTTGGAGGCATTCTGGCCGTAGCCGACTTTTTAAGCCAACAACGCCTATCTTGCGGTAAACCACCGCTGTTGATGCATGAAGTCATGACGGCAATGATTAAAGCACATGAAATCCAAGGCGGCTTTGCCCTTCTTAATAGTTTTAATCGCATTGGTTTGGATCATGTGATTTTAGTTAAAGTGGCGACTACTGCAGTTATTACTCACATGCTCGGAGGTGGACACCAGCAAATCATGGATGCTGTTTCGCAAGCATGGATTGACACAGGACCTTTGCGCACTTATCGTCATTCTCCCAACACTGGTTCACGCAAATCGTGGGCGGCAGGCGATGCAACCA
>JACDGH010000352.1 GCA_013815395.1 Parachlamydiaceae bacterium | reverse complement strand
ATCAAAAAAATGCCATTAGCGATGAGATAAGCTTGCGGGGGTAGTTGCTAGAGCAATTACCCCCGCAAGCCCATATCTTGGACTTAATCAACGCGAATAAAACAAGTATTTAAAACAATTCAATAAGAGATGTCTAATATGGGTCTTTCAAGATTAGAAGTGTGTACAATTGGTACTTTTGGGACAGTGACCGCCGTGGCTGCAGGCATTAGTTGGGCCATACAATCGCAAGTAGACCAACGTATCTTTGATCTCTATAGTGCAACACTCCCGAATATCACAGACACCCAGAAACTTATTTCAGACATTCAAAATCTCAATTCAGGGAGCTACATACCCGTCAGTAGAGCTTTAATGGCGGTAGTAGTCTTGGGAACCTGTCATGTCAGTGCCTCTTTGATGTCACGGGTCCGCAGACTTCACCAGCAAAATGGATTACTCCAAGAAGGGAATGTACAAGAAGACTTAAAGATGATGGAACTGTTTCATCGATCTGCACCATGGGAGGCATCAGCTATAGTAGTAGGAGGTTTCTGCCTGGGTGTTGTATTTAATCTAATATGGCTCCGTTAAATCTGAAGTCGCTAACATAACCCTTATCATCTTAAATAACTCACGTCAACAAGGCCTGTATTATGTCTTTTTCTGATGAATTAGCCCCAATCACCCCCATCAATTTTTTCCAAATTACAGCTGATTGCCATTATTTAGAAAATTTTTCACTTAAAACTTTCCCTTCTATTAAAACGATGAAGGGAAAACATATCATTCCTGACACTTCTGCATTGTGCGGTGAGAAAGCTTTTGCGCAAGTGGCCATTGGTTGGCATGCAGAAGGGATTGAATTTCGTGTCAACGTACACTCCCCTTTTAAACGGGCGCGTTACCCAGAAGTTGATCGCGGAGACAGCTTCGAAGTGTTTATCGATACACGTGACGTTAAAAGCTCCGGTTTCAACACACGATTTTGTCATCATTTTTTCTTTCTGGCAGAAGCCATTGAAGGACAACAAGCCGGTGAAATAACAAGATTTAGGACTGAAGACTCTCATCCTTTATGCGATCCTAACGATCTAAAAGTTAAGGCTCAATCGACATCTTCAGAATACACATTAAATATTTTTATTCCTAATCACTGTCTAAATGGTTATGATCCAGCACAGTTCAGCCGCTTAGGATTTTCCTATCGCATCAACCGTGCAGATGGATTTCCCCAGCACTTTACCGTCGTTACCGAAGATTATCAAGTCGATCAACAACCCTCCCTCTGGGGAACACTAAGGTTAGTTAAAACATGAAAACCGCATTGTATGCCGAACATCTCGCTTTAGGGGCCAAAATGGTGGACTTCGGAGGTTGGGAGATGCCCATACAATATAAGGGAATCATTCATGAGCATCTAGTGGTGCGCCAAAACGTGGGCATTTTTGATGTTTCTCATATGGGACGTATCATTATTGAAGGCAATGATGCGGAATGCCTCCTTAATAATTTGTCGACGAATGTTATCAATAAATTTGATGGCTCAGCAACTTACACTGTTTGGTGTGATCTAGATGGCATGTGTGTGGACGATTTGATCGTCTACAAAGAAAACTCCCATCATTTTTTTATTGTCGTGAATGCTGGCAATCGACAAAAAGATCTTATGCATTTAAAACAACAAGCGATGGGGTGGGATGTCACCATTACCGACACTTATGAGGATGGTGGAATCTTAGCCATCCAAGGTCCTTTAGCCGCCAAACTAATTTTTTCTCTTTTTCCACAAGCTAGTTCTTTAAAACATATGCATTTTATTTCCTCCTCCTATGAAGGACAAGAAATTTTGATTGCGCGCACAGGATATACTGGTGAGGAAGGATTCGAAATCTACGCCTCAAATGCAGCTACAGTTAATTTATGGAATTTACTTTTAAAAGAAGGGCAGAAGTACCAAATTGAGCCCATAGGCCTAGGAGCGCGCGATACACTGCGTTTAGAAATGGGATACGCCCTTTATGGTCATGAAATAAGCGCAACAATTGCTCCTACGGAAAGTGTTTCGGCATGGACTGTTAAGCTCAGTCAACATGACTTTTTAGGCAAACCAAAACTTCAATCTTTAGAGATGCTCTCTACAAAGCGGCATGCCTATGGAATTATCCTGCAAGACAAAGGGATTGCCCGTGAGGGGTGCGAAGTCTTTAATTTGGGCACCTTGATTGGAAAAGTGACTTCCGGCACATTTTCCCCAAGCCTAAATCAAGCCATAGCAATCGTTTTAGTAGAAAAAAATCTTCAAGAAGGTGATAGTGTGGATGTCAAGAT
>JACDGH010000351.1 GCA_013815395.1 Parachlamydiaceae bacterium | reverse complement strand
ATACCGTGTTTTTTTCTTTTTGAAAATTACATATTCCATTTTTATAAAAAAAATACAAATCCCTTTTTTTAAAAGGGATTTGTATAAGTTTTTACTTTAACTTGACGGCATTGGGCGTCTCGCGCTAGATCAACCAACCTAACCACGCCCTGCGTTTTACAAATCAAACAAGGCAAAAATTAGAAACCGCTCAGAGGTTTTATTTAGATTAAGAGTCCATATTTTTTATGGATTTGATCGTGATTTTCTTGAGGTTCAATATGGATGAATATCTCTGAAGGGACCTTCAGTAATTTTTTCATATTGGCCTCTATCTCACTCGAGACATCATGGGCTTCTTGAAGCATAATGTTTTTTGGGAACAGTAGATGAAATTCTATAAAAACTTTGTTTCCTGAAAAACGGTGTCTTAAATGATGAAATTCAAGCTCTTTTTGCTTGGTTTCTCTATGTACATTTTCCAGTATTTGCTTGTGTAAATCCGGTTCTACCTGATCCATTAAGCCGCTGATGCTTTTTTTTACTAATTTGCTACCGGTCCATAAAATATTAATAGCCATGAATATAGCTATGGCAGGATCAAAAAGGGTGATGCCAGTAAATTTTATTAAAATTAGCGCTATAATGACACCCATGCTGGTAAAACAATCAGTAAGAATGTGCTTGCCATTAGCCTCAAGAATTAATGAACGATGCTGTTTACCTTTTGCAATTAAATAAAAACTAAGAGCTGCATTGATAAATACAGAGGCAATGATTAAAAAAATCCCTGCATTTACACTTTCAATATCAAGTCCAAATATTATTTTAATAATAGATTCGTAAATAATGAATATGGCTGCAAAGATGATTAAAGCCCCTTCAAAACCAGCAGAGAAAAAGTTTACTTTATCATGTCCGTATAAATGATTTTCATCAGGCGGTTTAAGGCTTAACCACATGCTGTAGGCGGCGAAGCCCACTGCAAAAATATGAATTACGGATTCAGCTGCATCAGATAAGACGGCAGTCGAGCCCGTAATATAATACGCATAAGTCTTGATTAGGAGCATAAAGACCCCTACAAGAAATGATAAACGCATTGCGAAATTCATGTCTTGCTGATCAGACTTAGATGTAGAAAATTCTTCGCCTGCTATCATGAGTGTCAATCCGGTGTGTCCTTATTTGGACTTTCTTTTTAATTTCATGATTGAGCGCAGCGGTTTTTTTGTTGAAGTCGAGGGAGCTTTTTTACTCGGAGCTTTTATCGTGGAGGCTTTCGACTTGGCTAGCGGCTCAAGCTTTTTGGCAGGCTGAGGCTTAGCTTTTTGAGGGATTACCTTTGTCGGTTTAGCATCTACTACTTTTGCCTCTTTTGAAATCTTTCCAGCTGACTTAGGAGAAGATTTTAAAGGCTTGTTAGCAGCCGCTTTTGTTGGAGATGTTTTTTTAAGAGGAGCGTTCTTGGATGGTGCTGCAGCTTTAGATCTCGATGGCGGCGAACTCTTGACACCGTTAATTTTTTTGGCCTTGCTTGGTGCGGCGAAATCAAGATCATCCTCATCATCCTCGTCATCGAAATCGTCGAATGAACTTCCACCTTTGAGGTCGATGGAAGGAGTGTTGCTTTTGCTTTTAGCATTTTCAGATTCATTCCATTTATTGGACAAAGAACGCAGAGCGGTTAACTTTTGATTAATACTTTCGCTTGAATCTGTTACAAGAGGTCCTCCGCCGACGCGACGGTTGAAAAGTTCATCTTCGTTTCCAAAATGTGATGAGAACGTCGAGGTACTACTATTGCTAAGATCAGGGGTAAATAGGAAATTGCGCAACAAGAGAGGCACCGTAATGTAAATATCGGTAGTAATTTGGGGTTCAATTTCGGCTTTTAAGGCTTGCTTTGGTGGGCGGCCCCGTTTAGGTCGTGGATTTAGCGCCTCATTAGAGTAATAAGTTTTAGCTTTTGTGGAGAGGATTTTACGGGCTGCAAGAATTTCTTTGCTGGCTTTAACCAAAAAAAGTTCTTTTTTTAGTTTTTCAATTAGCATTGTGGGAAGATCGAGATCTTCTTCGAAAACGAAGTGGAAATTATTATTGCGCAACCATTCGATAATGCGAATGCGGGATCTTTCTTGGTAATAGGTTTGCCATTTTTCAAGCTCGGAATGGTGATCGTAAATGAATTCAAGAAAATTTTCGCGGGCTTCTTTAGACTGGATGATATCTAACAATTTTTCTTTAGTATCAATATCGTAAACCTTTTCGTTAACAAAACCTTCCATGATTTTTTTTGTTTCGTAAAACGTCAGTTTAGGAATCATGCAGTAG
>JACDGH010000062.1 GCA_013815395.1 Parachlamydiaceae bacterium | reverse complement strand
GCATCAAACGCTAAAAGATAGCCAGGATAATATCGATCTATTCAGTGATCCCAAGAGTTTTGAAGATGGTTGGAACTGGCTGCAAAGCCAAGTAAACGTGCTTAATTCTCAGATCAAAGTGGGCAATGCAGACTCCTTAGCTGAACAATTGAAGCGCAGTTCCCCTATGAGCAAAACTTTAGCTCTTAAGGTTATGCAAGAGCTTGTAGACACCTATGATCTGTCCATAAAAGCCATGAAAATGAGTTCTGCTTGGAAGCCCGAAGAACAAGTGCGTTTATTTAAAAGAATGCTACAGCCTTATTTGAATCTTCTTCTAGACTGGGGGAAAAATATAGCCGATCCCGTGACCATTCCTTGGCATGAAGACTGGCCTCTATCTAATTATTTGGATCGCATGGAAATCTTATTTAAGGATCTACCTGAAAATGATACCAACCATTTACGCCCATCACCTCGCTTCAGCGTTGTGGCAGCAATGATTGGTTCGGCAACTGCCTTTGAAAGACATTTTCCTGAGCATATAGAAGATATGTTCACTCTTATTCATCAAAATCTTATAGCCATTGTCACCAACAGTAATAATCAATTATACGATGACGGACTTTTGCAACAAGCTTTGCTTCCTGATTTATTAAAGGGAATATTAAAAGATTTCAATACTGCGCCTTTTGGAAGAAAATTTCAAAGAATGGGATTTGAAATAGGCAATGAAGCCGTCATAGTCAAATATAACATCCCCTTGAGAAGTCACGCCGCGCAAATGTGGCTGCATTTTGATAAGGCTACAAATGAGATCGCTCTTAAAGGCTTTTTATTAGGCCTAGCGCGCACGCGTTGGGAAAGTGGCCGCACTAATTTATGGACCCTCGATAAGTTAGGCGTATTGCCTCTCTCTGAGCCTATACGCATCTCCGACCAAGAATTGAGTTTTTCCTGGAAAATCAAAGATCTTCAATCCATTCCAGCTGCAATGGAGCAATGGAAATTTTTATTAGATATGAGCCTTGATCCTAGACTTGAGACACAAGGGATCGAAGGGGCCTTAAATAGACTAAAGAGCACGAAAACTGAAATCACTAACTTTTGGAAATCTATCATTAAAGATAGAAACTTAAAATTTCTATTTGAAAGAAATATATACAAACAATGTCTTTTACTAAATGACAAAGAAATTAATCTTATGCTTGCCTCTGTGGCCGGCGAGGGAATGATGAATGCAGACGAAGAAGTTCGCACAAGCGCTAGAAGTCTATTTCGGGACCTTATTTGGGAACAAAAAGGATATGTTGAGGCAGAAATAGCAGCTAGTAAAGGAGTATCAAACGACAATCCTGAAATTCGCCTTACTGCTTTTGAGTTGTTTCGAATTCTTGTTGCTAATGATAAAGCGTACGATGCGGCCGAAAAAGCCGCCGCTAAAGGAATATTAGATAAAGATAGTAGGATTCACACTAACGCTGCGCAAATATTTACTAATCTCTATGAAAAAGGAAGGGGATATGCTACAGCAGAAACAGCTGCAATTGAGGGAATTAAAAACTTAGATGCAGGCGTTCGTTCCAATACTTTGTTACTATTTGATGCATTATTTCAGAGGGGCATCGGGCATGCGACTGCAGAAACAGCAGCTATGGAAGGGATGAAAGAGGTAAATAAAAATGTTCGTCAAGGAGCTATCGATTTATTTATAGCCCTTGTTGATAATGATAGTGGACTTGCGGCAGCGGAAATAGCAGCCCGCGCAGGGATGAAAGATTTAGACGATGGTGTGCTTTTGAGTGCTGTTAACTTATTTAAAGCACTTATAAAGAAAGGAATTAGTTATACGTTGGCGGAAGCTGTAGCCGACCAAGGAGTAACCAATCCTGATCCAAATGTGCGCCAGAGTTCTTTTGATCTACTCACTGTCCTTATTGAAAATGGGCAAGGGTATGCCACAGCCGAAGCAGCAGCCATTGAGGGGATGAAAGATCCCCATTTAGATATTCGTCTGAGTGCTTTAAAGATATTTAATGCTCTTGTTAAAAAGGGAAAAGGATATGCTGCAGCAGCCACAGCCGCAAGTGCCGGTGTAGTAGACTCAGACTATATGGTTCGCAATAGTGCCCTCGAATTGTTTGATCAACTTTTTATGAAGAAAGCGGGATATAACGTCGCAGCAACAGTTGCTGAAGAGGCGTTAAAAAGTTCAAATAGTGGCGTTCGCCGTACAGTCCTAGAGTTGCATATCACCCTTTTAAGGGGAAATTTTATACAAAATGGGGCAGCAGAAAAAGCGGCCATGGCCGGAATATCAGATTTAGATAAGGACGTTCGCAACAATGCTTTAGCTTTGTTTGGGCTTCTGGTTCAAAAAGGGACAGGGTATGCCGCAGCGACAGCCGCGGCAAGCGCGGGAGTAATAGATTCAGATAATGACATTCGCTCTAAGGCCTTTCAGTTATTTGAGGATCTTGTTCAAAAAGGAGAGGGGTATGTTGCAGCTACCAAAGCTGCTAGCACCACATTAACTGATGCCAATACTCTTTTTTATAAACAGGCCTATAATCTCTTCAACATTCTTTTAAATAAAGGTCAGGGTTATGCCGAGGCAGAAGCTGTAGCAAGCGTGGGACTAATAAATTCAAATTTTTCAATAAGGGAAAGTGCCTGGGATCTATATTCCATTCTTTTTGAAAAAGGAAAAGGATATTCAACTGCTGCAACAGCTTTAAGTCAAGAGATCTTGAACCCAAATTGGTTTCGCCGGGATAAAGCATTAACTTTATTTAAACTTATTTTTAGATTGAATGAAGGCTTTGATGCTGCAGAAATGGCTAGCAATGCAGCTTTACATAATGCAGACTGGGAATATCGCACAACAGCTCTTATGTTACTAAAAGCGCTTGTATTAAATGGAAAGTCGTACACTACAGCCGAGCAAGCCGTCCTTTTTGCCATAACGGATAGTAGTGTTTATGTGAAAACTCATGCCATTAGGCTATTTGAAGAGCTTATTAATAGGGGAGAGGGTTATCGATCAGCAGATACAGTCGCTGAAACATTAGCCACATTGGCGTTAGCAAACGGATCTATTGATCAAGAAACTTTTAATTTAATTATCCTTCTTTTCGATAAAGGCTTTGGATATAATGCAGCAGCAACATGTGCAAGTTTAAGTATTCTCACAGGACAGGATTTCGGCTCAGAAGGTAAACGCCTAATTAATGAACTTTTCAGTAAAGACATAGGATATGCTACAGTGGAAAAATTGGCAAGCGAACGTCTAACAAGCATAGATGAGGAAGTTCGAAAAAGAGCCTTTGAATTGTTTACTATTCTATTTAAAAGCGAGCAGGGTTATCGCATAGCCATGCGACATCCCGTTGTTTATATGATGTTTCAAGGAGGCTATTCTTATTGAAATAGCAGGAAATAGATCATATGTCTTTGGCGAGGCCCCTGGAGTGCGTCAGCTTCGCTGCGCCCTTCAATTCATTATTCTAAGCGCCTTGGTATGTCGTATAAGAGGACAAAAGTTAAGAAAACTTTATTGCGAATCATTGTATTCCGCTTCAATGGACCTCCTGAATTGAAGGGCGCTGCAGAGCAGACGCACTCCAGGGGCTTCGCCAAAAGCTTATGATCTATTTTCTTCTATTTCCTGTTAGCCTTTTTTACAAGAAAACCCAACTGGATTTTGCGATCGCAAAATGAAGCATCTAAGGTTTGAATCGAGTGATATAAAAGCCTAGCCACGTAAAATAAAGCAGCAGACCCCACAGCACAATGGCAGAAAGGCATTCTTTGAGTGGAAATTTTTTTTGTAAGGAAGAATGCGTGGGATTAGAGGGCTGATACCACACTACACTATGATGCTTTTGGACATACGGAATATCTTTTTCGGCCGCCCAGCGGTTTCGATAGAACTCGCGCGGCCAACTAGTACGGCCTGCATAAACTTGCTGCCGCACAGAAAATTTATAGGTAGCCTCAAGATAAAATTCATCCTCAGCCACTTCTTGAATTTGCCATTCCGAAGATGTTAATGACGCCTGAGCGGTTAAACGCCCATAGTTATAATAACGATATATCGCGATTCCACTATACCATAAGGTAACCAGAATAACGGCTAGTAAGAAAGCGCGGTATATCGTATTTTTGTGCATGACATCCTTATATTTAAGCTAGGCGATCAAAGGTGCTAGGGATAGGAGAAGTAAAACGCAAGGGTTTTTCTGTAACCGGGTGATTTAACGCCAGCAGAAAAGCATGCAAGCACACGCGCTTGATGGGATCTGTCGAAGATCCGTATTTCTTATCTCCTACGACTGCATGACCAGCATCGCGGCAATGCACCCTGATTTGATTTTTGCGGCCGGTCTCTAAGGTCAATTCAAGGCGCGAAAATTTAGTAGTTGAATTAAGAGTTTTGAAATGGGTAATGGCCAGGCGTCCTTTTTCAGGATCGTCAGTGGTGTGCACCTTATAATTGGCGTCTTCGTATAAATAGGATTGCCAGGATCCCTTTGGCTCGGTCATATGTCCTTCCACGATGGCACAGTATTTTCTTTCAATATCGTGCGCCGCAAAAATTTCCTTCAAGCGAATAAAGGCTTTTTCAGAGAGAGCAAAGAGCATGACGCCGGAGGTGTCTTGATCAAGACGGTGAACTACATACACGGTGCGCGGACGAAATTTCGCTTTAAGAAGCGCAAAAACAGTATCGCTTGTTTCAAAAGCTGTGGATACACTAAGCATACCAGTAGGCTTTTCCACTGCAATCAAGTCATTATCTTCATAAATCACACGAATTTTATTGGCAATCAATTGAGGCTTAGATTCGACACACACTTTTTGTCCAAGTGTCACCAATGTATTGGCAACTTTGACAACTCCACCGTCGACAGTCACTCGACCATCTTTAAGCCAAGAGCGCAGAGTTGTTTTAGAACATTGAGGGGCCATTGCAATGAGCACATCTAATAAATAGGTGTCTTCTTCAAGGATAAGATGCATAAACTAGGGTTACCATATTGTATATGTTTAATGAGAAAATAGATTGTAACACAATCAGGATTTGAATGCACGTGCCCGAAAGATAGTGGTTGTAGAAGGTTAATCCGGGTATAATCTAAATTTATACCAATTCCCATGAGTTAAGCTTTGACGAATTATTATGATTTGGATATAATTTCTGCTTAATTGACATTAATCTATAGAGGAACAATGGCTAAAGAACCAGTTAAAAAAGCAAAAGTTAAACTTCCTACCCCATTAAAAAGGGATTTACAGAACGAAAAGCGCAGATTGCGCAATAAAGCGTTCAAATCAACCGTTAGAACGGCTGTACGCCAGTTTGAAGAAGCCTTACCTAAGGGTGAAGCAGCTTCGATTAAAGAACATTTAGACAATGTTTATAGTATGATGGATAAAGGTGTAAAACGCGGTATTTATAAGCTAAATAAAGCTAGCCGCACTAAATCCCGCTTAGCTGCTCGCGCAGTTGCGAAAGTTTAGTCTATATCTCGCGCTAGTACGTCAAATCAATTTAATTGAGAAATTGGACTAGCGCGAAATATATCTTCAAGCCACTATTTGCAGGAATGCTATGAAAATTGTCATCTTAGCTGCAGGGAAAGGAAGTCGCTTAAGCGACGGAAATCTACCTAAACCTCTTACTAGTTTGGCAACAGGCAAGTCTATTCTTGAAAATCAACTTGAAATCTTACAGCGCTTTATTTCTCTAGATCACGTACTCGTAGTGGTCGGATACCATAAAGAAGAAATTATAGAGCGCTTCCCTCATTTATTGTACGTTTATAATCCAAATTTCGCTAATGAAAATACCGCAAAAAGCTTGCTAAGAGCCTTAAATAAGCTCGACGAAGATGTCCTTTGGTTGAACGGCGATGTTGTCATGCATCCATCAGTCATTGCTTCTATTTTGAAAGAACCCAAAACTAGTATGGTCGTCAATATTGGACAGGTGGGAGAAGAAGAAGTCAAATATAGTCTTGATGATGATGGCCGAATTATAGAAGTTTCTAAAGGCGTTCTTCAGGCTAAAGGCGAAGCTTTAGGCATCAATTTTTGGGAACGCAAAGATCTCGCTGCTTTTAGAAAAAATCTGGAGCGCTGCTCTAATAAAGATTACTTTGAACGCGGTATCGAACTGTGTATTGAAGAAGGCATGGCCGTTTGGAGCGTGCCTGTTGATCAAGGCCTCTGTGCTGAAATCGACTTTCCTGAGGACCTTGAAAAAGCTAATCAAATGCTTTTAAAGTGGTAGTTTATGTATAGGCCTTGACTATGTCTGCTTTGATTTCTGCAAAAGATCTTTCTGGACCAAAAGTATAGTCATAAACTTCTTTTCGAATGTGACTAAATCGTTCTTGATCAGTAGGAAGATTAGCTTCCAAAAAGCGATAAATTAGCGGATACGCATCTGGTTTAATCTCAGTACCGCAACGAAAAAGATAGAGCCCGCGGTCCATTTTAACATCTCGCTTCTGCTGATTTAGAAAAAACATCGGCTTATTAAAAGTTAGAAAATCATAGCCCACTGAGGACATATCGCCAATGTAGATATCGGAATGAGCCAATAAGGGATAGACTAGTGGAAAGTCTTTAAGAAAAATAATGTTTGGATGCTGTTCGTATTTTCCGATAATGTGATAATATAGGGCGGTGTCATCTAATTCGAGGCGCGGGTGTAATTTAACAATCATATTATATTCGGCAGGCAAATTGTCCAAAAGATAAGCGTAGACTTCAAAGAATGAGGTGGAATCTTCTAAATCCATCCACGTCGGCGCATACAGGATCACTGGTTGTTTTTTGGCAAAACGAGAAAACACTTCTTTAGACACTAATTCATTATAAAATGCGCGATGCTGATTAAAATAGCTTAAGCGATAATTCCCCGTGATGACGTATTGATTAAGATTTTCAAAAACACCGTGATGCTTGAGAAGATCAAGCATATTTTGCCCATAAATCAATGTAATATCTTCATTAGCGCATTTCTTGAGATAAAACCCTTTATCTGAAAAGCCGTGGGGACAGTGCACGTGGCGCAAGACTTTATTGTGTTTTTTTTCGAGAGGACCATATTTTTCGTGGAACGTGCGCTTATCCCAAAGATCTGACATAAACAAGACATCATAATTAGTAATCAGAAATTCTGGGTTAAATTGATTATATGCTTGGAGATCAGCTTGGAGCTCAGGATAACATTTTAACCCAAGGGCATAGTCAGCCTCATCCAAGAAAAGTAAGGGTATTCCCATAATGATGCAGACAACTGCAAGGTGATCAGTATAGTGAATTTGGGATAAGGGATTTAGCCCCACCCCTTTTTTTTCGATCATTTCCAATCACCGTTTCTAAGTTAACTAAACTGCCAACTGTACATTTTTAAGAGCTTTGTGGATATATTCAGAGCGTTTATGTGGAATATCTTCTTTATTGATTTTTTCCGTGAATTGACTGAGCAAATGAGCGCGATGGCAATTAAAAATTAATTGATTAATTTGTTTATTGTCAATCCCAACAACCCAATTTGCATCAATTCCAAATTTAAGTAAGCTTAAAGCATTGAGAGCTTCCACCGCTTCGATTTGATAGGAATGAATTAAAATTCCAAACGCACGGCTGACCTTATCTTTGAATTCAATATTATTACTCTGCTTAATTTGAATGCGAGTGCTTTGCTCTTCGAGCAAAATTTTAGTGGTGAAACTACGTAAAGAGGAAACAATATTTTCTTCAGTGATGCCAAGCGTGTAATTATTTCTAACCATGAGAATATCTCCCACAATTTCGGTGGGATTACCTTGAATGCCTGTAATTGTTAAAGATTCATCATCATACTTTTCTAAAATCTCATCGATTTTCTCTGTATGAATTAGCCCAGGGACTTGTAAATAAACAGTCACAATTAAGGCAGTGCCACATTCCGTTGGATCGGCAGTTAGAAATCCAAATTTGGTTTGATACGAATAGTTTATATTTTTACCCAAAGTTGTTTCGATTTTTACTAAACGGCTCCACGTGTTTTCGAGCTCCCCTTTGCAATCAATCAGCTGTAAATGCAAATGATCCCGAAGGTTAATAGATACAATAAATTCTCCAGAATCATCAATAAAAAAACCGTCTCCTGAATGAGCTTGGCTAAATTGTTGACTGGAAAAAAAATGTTCTATCAGAAATTCCTTTTCCAGGTAGCTTAGATCCTCACCCTTAATTAAGTATGGATTTGATAAACCATCCATAGCCAACAAGTCTTTAGTTACCAACGAGATTATTTGCTTTTTTCTATCGGAGCCTAATTTTCCAGGAAATTTGAATTTTTCAATATTGCGGATCAAACTGACAGAAGAAGCCAGCCAAATGGGATTAGCATTGTCCTCCCAAGGCTTAGTCATTAAAAAAATTGGATGGGCGCTATTATTTGTGGTCATCCGAAACCTCCGTCTTATCAGTAAGCGCTTTAATTTGATCGCGTAGCCAAGCTGCCTGTTCGTACTCTTCACGCTTTAAGGTTTCATTCAGAGCCTCATTTAAGGCAAGCAGCCTTAGAGAAGGATTCATCTCCTGTATTTCTCCAGGAGCCCTGCCAATGTGAATAGGAATAGATTTTTTTGTGATCGCTAGGCGGGGCGGAATTTTTTCAGCCGATAGCATTTCACCAAGTAAAATATCGCTAAAAACTTCATAGCAGTCACTACACCCTAAAAGATTCCCCACGCGCACGGCTTCAAGAGTCGTTCCGCAATTGCCGCAAGCCAAACCTGTGGGTTGGCTAGACTTAACACCTTGAAGAGTTAATGATGCTCCTTGAAGACGACGCTGCAATTCAGGGCAATCCTGACACATCGATGTGCGCGTGATTGTATTGCCAATAATTTCAGTATACTTTACAGCGATCGGTTTCTTACACTCACTGCACTCTATAGGGCGCTCGGGCAATTTTTCTTCGTGATCTTCATCGTCGTTTTTATCCATCTTTTCCACCCTATTTCTCTTTCTCTATCAACCTAACATTTTTTTCAACTTTTCACAATTTTTTTCGTAATTGCTGGAATTTGAGTGGCTCTATGAAAATAGATGGCGGCTTGATCAAAATAACCCATTTCAATAAGAAGGGTACCCAAATTTTTGATAAAACTTTCTTCTTCTGGTGCTACAGGATAATAATTCTCCCATGCGCGATGGATGGTTTCCGCTAAGCGTTTTTTTTCACTTTCTGTGGCATTCGGAATGCTAGCGCGAATCAATGCGAAAAATGCATGTAAGCTCATCACATCCCAGTTACCCAATTTGATAAGTAGCAATAAATAACTGAGAGGGGGTGCTTTCCATTCTTTTTCCGCTATCGAGACAAATCTCCAATATTCTGTAGGTTCAAAACTATCAATATGCTCTTGAAAGGCTAATTCGGTTTCACGAAAACCACCCTTCCCATCTTGAATTAATATTCCTCCCATGACCACAAAGGCAGGATCCGAAAATGTTGATATGAGAGCTTTGCCATAACGATTGATTAAAGCTGAAATGGCGTGATAGCTCACCGCAATGGAAAAACTGCCATGCAACGCGACAATGGGATTTCCCCAATGTTTCACTTGTTCTGTGGTATATACACCTTGATCTCCGGCTAAAAATAGCATGCGAGAATGAGATAAATTTCTAAAGGTGCGTAAGACTTGAAATGCGCCTGTGGGAAAAAGAAAGGTGATATCATTAAATTCGGTGCGATACATTTCAAGAATAGCATTTTCATCTTCATCTTCATAATAATTTGTAGGTGCAGTAATAGGGTGGTAGGAGTATTTAAATTTTAAATGATTTATAATATCAGGATCAAGGGGTGCTGATAAGGCATCATTGCGGGTTAATAAGGTAATGCGCCCTTCCTCCAGCATGCCATTATGCACACGAAATAAATCTTGCGGGATAGTGTCGAAAAAGTAATTAGCAATGACGACTATAGGGTTAACAACATTATCAGGATTTAATGATTTATTTTTGCCCAGCAAATGGATGGGTTGGCTTTGAGAATGGTGAAATTTAGCACAATCAAGCAATCCTTGCTCGAAATAAGGCTTTAAATAGGAATGATTTTGCCAAAAATCGATATTATCCTCAGCAATGTCTGTCATCACATAGCACAATTTAATTTGCGTAAGTGGTCCTTCGCCAATCAGACGAAATAGCTCTTTTAGAAAAAGATAGGCAAACCGTCCGGTGCCTGCACCTAAATCAAAGAGATACACAGGGTGGTTAAAATCAAAGACTTTCTGATCAAATCCATCTCGAAAATAACCTAGAACGACATGTGCATAACACTTAGCTATAAATGAATTGCTTGTTATGTACGAAGGCACCCCTTTTTTGCTCCAGGCCCCTATGCCAAATTGGCGGTAAGCATCGCACTGTAAAGTCCAAAGAAGCGAAAGCGAAAGGCGTTTTTCTGCATCTAATACTGTCTCAGTCATGCGCCTTACCCTTCTTAATATTGTCATTTTCTCCAGCCAGGGCTTTCGCCATTTTTCGAAAGATCAAAAAATGAAAAGGCACTAATGCATACCAATACAGTTTTCCAAAAAATCCCTTGGGACGAAATACCGCTGTTTGGACGAGGTACGATTTGTCCCCTTCTGATTCTACATTAAGATCGAGCCAAGCCTCTCCGGGAATTTTCATCCCAGCAAAAAGGGTTAAGTGTCCTTTTTCTTTGTCTGCATGAATGACTCTCCAGAAATCAATAGAGTCTCCTTCCATAATATTTGAGGGGTGGGACCTGCCTCGATTTAATCCGATGCCTCCAATCAATTGATCAAATAAACCTCGCAAATACCAGGCCCAATGAAAGGCATAATATCCATTATCTCCCCCAATGCGCCAAATTCGCTCGATCGCCGCGTCTTTAGAATCTTTGATTAAAACTCTTTTTTGATCTTTCAAACATCCTTCTTGAGGAATTACATAATTTGCAACGTTAGGATCATTTCCAGGAATCTCCCAAGAATCCATCCACGTAGAAGCCACGTCATTATGCGAGATATTATAAACCGTTAATTCCAAAGCCTCTTTGTATGTCAAACATTGATGCGGGAGTGTTTTTTGGAGCTCATTTAACTTAACGACGGTACTACTTTTCATACT
>JACDGH010000350.1 GCA_013815395.1 Parachlamydiaceae bacterium | reverse complement strand
TCTCTCGCCCTGCTTTCCACGAGTCAACGAGCCCAGAAATTAGAAAACGCTTAGAAAGTCCTTTCTAGATAGATTAACCCGACTAGCGCGAGAGGCTTTGACCCCTTTGCCCACCCTTAAAATTTCTTTGAGGGATTGTATTAAGCTTTAGAGCTTGATAATATCCATTAAAGGAACATACGTATTAACAGAAGACTCCTATCTTTTTTTATTTCTTTTTATTTTAATTACTTGTAAAATTAGCTAGATAAAAAATTTAACACGACGGTAATTTATATTATGAAAAACAACAAAAATGACAAATATTCACCGGCCTCTAACTCTAAATCTAACTATAATCCTAACCTCAACTCAAACTCTAATTCCAACTCTAACTCTACCCCTAAATCTATTTCCACTTCCAATTCCACTTCATGGGAATCTGTCGAAAAATGGTATCGAGGCTCCGTTGGTAGTGAAGGCCATTATTATCATCAAAATATTGTAATCCCTGGCGTTTTACGATTGCTCTCCAGCAGTAAAAATAGCCTGCCTCCCGCCTTATTGGATTTAGCCTGCGGCCCCGGTGTGCTTGCTCGTCATATTCCAATTAATATCGATTATGTCGGCGTAGATATTTCACCTTCTTTAATTAAATCCGCTAAGGCAGAGGATAAAAATTTAAAGCATCAATATGTAGTCGCGGACGCTACTAAAGCAATCCCTGTGACGAAACGAGATTTCTCGCATGCAGCAATCATTTTAGCCATTCAAAATATGGAAAATCCAAAAGAAGCACTTGTCAATGCTGCCAAGCATATGTCTATAGGTGGACATTTAGTTATTGTTATGAATCACCCTTGCTTTAGGATCCCTCGTCAATCTTCCTGGAAAAACGATGAGGAACAAAAAGTGCAATTCCGTCGGATTGATTGCTATTCATCTATGTTACATATTCCCATTCAAGCCCATCCAAGTAAAGGCGAGCAATCGGCTACCACATGGTCCTTCCACCATCCTCTAGCTTCTTACTCTCAATGGCTATTTGATGCAGGCTTCGCTATCGAAATCATTGAAGAATGGCATTCGGATAAAGTTAGCACAGGCAGGGCAGCAAAAATGGAAAACAAAGCTCGAAATGAATTCCCGCTATTTATGGCTATTCGCGCTATTAAAATCTCTTAAACTTGAGTTTGCACATTTTTTGGGGTAGCGGCAAAGACTTCTTCGACAATCTCTTTAATTTGTGCTTTGATCGCTCTACGTTTATTTTTTTCAAAAGGGGTTAAAAGATAAACACGCTTACCTGCACCAGGCTTAAGCAAAGGTGTGTATACGCGAAATTGAGGTACAGTGAAGGTTGAAGAGCATTTAGTTGTATTATCAAATTCTTCATTTTGTAATTTTTCTAATATCTGAGTATTGCTTTCATTAGCATGACATCGACACGGAGGCCCAAAAGGGTGGGCTCTATATTGAATTTTTTCACTTTGACTTTTTGGAAAGCAAAGGACAAATAAATTTCCACAAGGATCGGATTTAGGAGAAAAGGCCGTGACAATTTTATGACTTAAGGTTTTTAATTTTTGTTCAGAAATCGAAGGCACAAAATACTGAATGTACTCTCTTGAAAACCTTTCAATATCTTTCATACTATCTACAATATTTGAATTATTAACTAAAAAATACATTGAAGATTCGAAAGTTGCATAGTTGTAAAAATATCCATCGACCGAGATAAGATCTTTGCGCACCGCTGTTAAACTATCACAAATAGGCATCCATTTAGATGAAATAAAAGCTTGAACATTATCGTAAGTTTTATTTGCTCCAAAAATGGATGAAATCTGATTCCAAAATTGGTTTAAAAAGCCTTTAGGTAAAGGATCGCCAGGAGATCTTAGAAATTTAAAATTGTGAATGTCAATTTCTGGATGAGATTTACGAATTAACTCTTTTAATAAATATGTGAGAGTTACCCATTTCGTTGCTTGTGCATGAATAAAAACATGATGCGTGCTCTTATATATGTCTTTAATTTCCAAAGCCTGACCAAACAATACTTTTGCATGCATTTTTTGAGTTTTATTTTGACTCGATTGCACTTTTCCAAAAGATTCATCCAGCTTAGCTTCCCGTGATTTCGTTAATGCATTTACTTCTCGTAAGCGCACCAATTCCTTTTCCGGACTATTCTGATAGGATTTACTAACAAGCCGTCTAGCTTGTTCTTGCCAATCAGGTTTCCCTTCTGAACGCAATTTTTGAACTTCGCCTTTTAATTTCAAAGCTGCATTGTATGTTGAAGTTGAAAAAGTATTTTGGTAAAGATAAGAAAACACAC
>JACDGH010000349.1 GCA_013815395.1 Parachlamydiaceae bacterium | reverse complement strand
ACTTTAAGCTCCCTAGCATATAGTATAAAGGGATAAGAGCTTAAAGTACTTAAAGTGTTTATTGCTAAACTATGGATTTTGCTACAATTGACCTTCTGAATTGAAGGGCGCGGCAGGAGCCGACGCACTACAAAGGCTTGGCCAAACGCAAATTGTCAATTTTTTTCTATTTCACGTTAGACTCCTAGAGGCTATACTAGTCTTCAATTTTGAATTAAAAGATGGTATAAACTTCCAAAAAATTAGCTCAAGCTTTCGGTTGAGTTATAGAAACTTGCCTTATAACTCAAAATAACATACAATTATGAGTTATAGAAAAGGAGTTTATCACTCATGCCCATGCTTTGGAACTGGCAGCTACCTAGTTGGCCAAAATTCACTTACAATTCAAAAAACCTAGCCCAAAAAGAGAGGCGATTTCTTTTAGGTTTGGGCGGTACGACAGCTTTTCTAAAAAACCTGGATAAAAGCGATTACGAGCGATTTATCGTTGAAATTCTCAGCCAAGAAGGCATAGAAAGCTCAAAAATAGAAGGGGAAGTTCTCGATCGAGAAAGCCTACAGTCTTCAATCAAGCGTCACTTTGGCTTAAACCTAAATGTTGATTCAAGACGCGAAGGTAAGAAAGAGTCGGGAATGGCTGAATTGCTATGCAGTGTTTATGAATCCTATCAACAGCCACTAACCCATGAAATGTTGTGGAATTGGCATTCTATGCTTTTTAAAGATCATTCTCAAATTGATGAACCTGGGAAATATCGCACGCATATTGAACCTATGCAAATTGTTTCTAGACGTTATGATCAGCCCAAAGTTTTCTTTGAAGCCCCACCATCGGCGCAAGTGCCGCATGAGATGACATTGTTTATTGATTGGTTTAATTCTGCCGAGGCATTTGATTCGATCTTAGGGCGAGCGGCTATTGCTCATGTTTATTTCGAAAGCATCCATCCTTTTGAAGATGGCAATGGTCGGGTAGGAAGAGCTCTGGTTGAAAAAATTCTTTCTCAAGGCATTGGAAAGCCGGCCTTAATTGCTGTTTCTAAAGTATTGGAACAGCGTAAAAAGGAGTATTATGCTGCTTTAGAAAAATGCAACCAGACCCTAGAAGCGGAAGAATTGGTTGATTTTTTTTCTGATGCCATCTTACAAGCAGCAGGTGAATCGATACGCCTTCTTAATTTTCTAATTGAAAAAGCAAAGATTCTTTTAGCTTTATCAGGACAGCTTAATGCGCGTCAGGAAAAATCACTATTGAGAATATTTGAGGCTGGTCCTTCCGGTTTTAAAGGAGGACTAAGTGCAGAAAATTATATTGCCATTACCAAAACCTCTCGAGCCACAGCAACGAGGGATTTAGCTGATTTAGTTGCAAAAGGGGCGTTAGTAAAAACCGGCGAACTTCGGCATACTCGCTATTGGTTAAAAATCCAGTGATTGTGATAGAGCATTTTCCTAATAATATGCTGCTTGCATAAGAAAATTATATTTTGTATATGTGCATTTGAAGGCATTAGAAATATTGAATTTAAAGAATGATAATCTAATGAATGATAATCTATGCAATACCATTGGTTTGCCTTAATTTCTGTCATTATTTTTGCATTAGTGCATATCTGCGCAAAATTTGCCTATAAATTAGATGGGATCATTCATGGAAAACTATTGTCGGCCGGGGGCGGGGTCGCCATTGCTTACGTATTTATCGATCTTTTACCGAAACTAGGCGAAAGCGACCAGATCGTCGAAAAATCAATTTTGCCCATATTCCCATATTTTGAGAAACATGTGTACTTAATGGCTTTAGCTGGATTTTTACTTTTTTTTATTGTAGGACAAAGTCGCAGTTATTTAGAAGGAAATGGCCGATTTTGGCTTTCGCTATTATCCTACGCTCTTTTTAATTTTTTAGTCGGCTATGCTGTTGTAGATAAAAATGATTTAGAAGTCCAACCTCTTGCATTATTTACGATTGCAATTGCTTTGCATTACTTTATCAATGATTTTACATTGACTAAAGAACACGGTCTAATTTATGAAAAACTTGGCAAATGGCTTTTAATTGCCAGTCTTTTTTTTGGGTGGTTCGCTGGACTTTGGATTAAATTACCCGAGGCAGCAGTGGCTCTAGTAAGTGCTTTTATTGGCGGCGGAGTCATTATGAATGTGACTCGGCACGAACTTCCTCAGGATAGCCCTCATAGCCTAGGAGCTTTTCTACTAGCTTCGTTTGTCTACGCTTTCATCCTTCTCACTATTGGAGTTCATTAAGGGTTTTTAAGAAGAATTGGGGGCGGAGGTGAAATTAAAAGGTTTACTCAGAAAATAGACTTGATGGGTGGTTTAACGGATTGGATAAGACGATG